>JBEGMZ010000493.1:0-15906 GCA_041182745.1 Acidobacteriota bacterium | reverse complement strand
CTTGTCGACCAGGCCGAGGGGGCCAAAGTCAGGGCTCTGGAAGGTGTCGACCGCTTCGGTATGGGTCTTGGTGGCCTCGGCAGCGGCAAGGATCTGGTCAGCAAAGACGACCAGCGGGCCGAGCCCGCGCGCGGCAGGGTCGGCCGCGACCCGGATTGCGGAGTGGAGATTGGCGGGGCCATCCCAACTCAGTTCGGAGCTGTTGCGCATGGCGCCAACGAGGACGACCGGTTTGTCCGAATCGATCACCAGGTCAAGCAGGCAGGCGGTCTCCTCGAGAGTGTCGGTGCCGTGGGTGATGACTACGCCGTCGATCAGGTCGTCAGCGAGCTTTGCCTGCACGTGGCGGGCAAGCTGGAGCATGCGGGAGGGCGTGACGTGGGGACCGGGCCAGCGGGCAAAGTCGGTCAGGTCGAAGGTGGCGATCGACTCCAGTCCCGGTACGAGCGCGAGGATCTCTTCACCAGAGAGGGCTGGGATCGCGCCACCAGTGGCCGGGTCGATACGCATCGAGATTGTTCCGCCAGTAAAGATCAGGGCAAGGCGTGGTTTCATCGCTCTCCTCCCGGGGGCAACGGGCTTTATCGGACAATAATAATCACCGCTGAACCGCAATTTTTACCGATCGACTTGCCGGCAGCAAGCGGAATGTTAACAATTAGGCATCATGAAACCCAAGGATCAACCACTTAGCGACGATATTCACATGCTTGGCGACCTGCTGGGTGAGACACTGCAGCAGCTGGAGGGGCGGAGGCTCTTCGATCTTGAGGAGCGGACACGATCGCTCTGCAAGGAGTTACGATTTGCGCCGGCAGCGCGAACCGATCAGCAGTTGAAGCGGCTGCTGCGCGGTCTGAGCCTGGACGAGGCGATCGGCGTCATCCGCGCGTTTTCGGTCTACTTCCAACTGGTGAACATCGCTGAGCAGCACCATCGGATTCGCCGCAAGCGGGATTACGAACTGCGGACACCGGACGAGCCGCAGCGGGGATCGATCGCGGAGGGATTGCGACGGCTGCGGGAAGAGATGGAGGAGTGGCCGGAGGCGAAGCGGACAGAGGTGATCCGGGAGGTAGTCGAGCGGCTGGAGATCGTTCCGGTAATGACGGCACATCCGACCGAGGCGGCGCGACGGACGTTGCTCGACAAACATCAGCGGATTGCGACCCTGCTGACAGCACTCGATAATGAGACGCTGCCGGTGCGTCGGCGCGACCAGTTGCGGGCACAGCTCGGGGCAGAGATCGAATCGATCTGGCAGACAGACGAGGTTCGGCATACTCAGCCAACGGTGCTCGACGAGTTGCACAACACGCTCTACTACTTCAACCTGACGCTCTTTGAGGCCGTACCGACGCTCCTCGAGGAGCTCGATGAGCAGTTGGCGAAGAACTTCCCCGGGGTCCAGCTTGAGGAGCGGGCGGTTCCGATCAGGTTCGGATCGTGGGTGGGTGGTGATCGTGACGGTAACCCATTCGTGACGCCTGAGGTGACGTGGGAGACGGTGCGGCAGCAGCAGCGATTGATCCTTGAGAAGTACCGTCAGTTGATCGTCGATCTGGCACGGCGGCTGAGCGAATCGGAGAGGTTGGCACCATCGAGCAGCGAGCTGCGCGAGTCGATAGAGCGCGACAAGGCAGAGATGCCGGAGCTGATCGAAGAGATCGCGAAGCGGTTTCCGGAGGAGCCCTATCGCCAGAAGCTGACCTTTGTACTGCGTCGGATCGAGAATACGCTTGAGCGAAACCGGGAGCTGGCGGCAGGACTGTTGATTGAGCGACCCGATGAGTTGCTCTCAATCCGGCCAGCGCTACCGATAATCGCGGCGTTGACACGCTCAGAGCGGGCAGCCCCCTCGGTCTACCGGAGCGGTGACGAACTCTGGGAGGATCTGCGCCTGGTGCGGGACAGCCTTGCCGGAAGCCGGTCGTACGCGGCCTCGCGGATGGTCAATCGGTTGATGCGGCAGGTACGGACATTCGACCTCCATCTCGCGACACTCGATCTGCGCCAGCACAGCCAGCGCCATACGGCGGCGCTCGATGAGATTACGCGCCACCTCGGGATGAGTCCCGGCTACAGCGAGATGAGTGAGGCTGAACGGACGCAGTGGCTGACGACAGAGCTGTCGACACCGCGACCACTGGTAGCACCGGAGGCCCACCTCGATCGCGAGACGACTGAATCGCTCAACGTGCTTCGGGTAACTCGCCGGATTCTTGACGAGATCACTCCGCAGGCGATACGAACCTACATCATCAGCATGACCCACGAGGCGAGCGACCTGCTGGCGGTACTGGTGCTGGCGAAACAGGCGGGGTTGATCGAATACGGAGGTCCGGCCACCGATCGGCTCACGGCGGTTGGCAGTCGGATTGGTGTCTGTCCGCTCTTCGAGACGATCGATGACCTGCGGCGGGCACCGGGGGTCATGGCCGGGCTCTTCGCCAACCCGGTCTACCGACGGCTGCTCGAATCGCAGGGCAATCTGCAGGAGATTATGATCGGCTACTCCGACAGCAGCAAGGATGGGGGGATTCTGACTTCGAGCTGGGAGCTCTTCAAGGCCCAGGAGCGCCTCTGGGAGGTAGCGCGCGAGCACGGCGTGTCGCTGCGGCTCTTCCACGGGCGAGGTGGAACCGTCGGTCGTGGCGGCGGGCCGAGCCACGAGGCGATTCTTGCCCAGCCACCGGGCACGGTGGCGTCACGGATCAAGATCACCGAGCAGGGCGAGGTCGTCTCGTCAAAGTACAGCCTGCCGGAGATTGCCCAGCGGAGCCTCGAACTGACAACGGCCGCGGTGATTGCGGCAAGCCTGCCCCGTCGCGCCGAGCCACCGGCCCTGCCCCGCTGGCAGGAGGCGATGGAGTGGATCTCGGAGGCCGCTTACGCCACCTACCGACAGATCGTCGCCGGAACGGAAGGGTTCTACGACTACTTCACCGAAGCGACCCCGGTCGAGGAGCTGCAGCACCTCCGGATCGGGTCGCGACCCGCCAAGCGCAAGCAGAGCTCGCGAAGCCTCGCCGATCTGCGGGCGATTCCGTGGGTCTTTGGATGGACGCAGAGCCGTCATCTGCTGCCGGGCTGGCTGGCGGTCGGATCGACACTAAGCGATTTTATCCAGGCAGCACCTCGCCGTAACCTCGAACTGCTTCGGGAGATGTACCGTGACTGGACCTTCTTTCACAGTGTCATCTCCAATATTGAGATGACGCTGGCCAAGGCTGACTTCCAGATCGCGCGCCACTATGCCGAGAGTGTTGCCGACCGGCGGCTTGGTCGCCGCATCTTCCAGCTTCTTGAAGAGGAGTATCAACGCACCTGCCGGGTCATTCTGCAGATTACGGGAGAGAAGAACCTGCTCGACAAGTCACCGGTTCTGCAGCGTTCGATCACGGTGCGTAATCCCTACGTTGATCCGATGAGCTACCTGCAGGTTGAGCTCCTCGGCCGCAAGCGCTCGGTTGAGGCCGAAAAGCTGTCGGTCGCGGAGCGGGAGAAACTGCTCTATGCCATCCTGCTCACGATCAATGGAATCGCGGCGGGTATGAGAAATACCGGGTAGGCTCGACCCAACGCCATCCCCCGGAGTCGTCGCCGCGCAAAAAATCGGCCCGGACAGCTGACAACCTCTCTCTGGTCGTCGCGGTCCGGGCCGATTTACGTCTATTTATAACTGACTTGTACCTGTCTGGTCTTGTGTGGTTTTTTGGGAGCTAACTCGCACGGCCGCTGCCCGGTGTGGGAGACCCGCAGTTATTTGCCCAAACCGAAACTTTGAACCGCCGCGTCTTCGTTCTCAAACACCTCAAAGACCGTGATCAGCTTGGTGATTGTCAGCAGATCACTGATCCGCTTGGTGGCGTTGAGGAGTTTCAGGTTGCCACCCACACGGGTCGCGGTAGTGTAGCTGCGGACGATCTCACCGAGTCCGCCGCTGTCCATGTAGGGAACCTGCTCGAGGTTCAGCACGACCCTGATCTCATTTCTTTCGACCAGTTCATCAATCTTGCGCTTGAGCTGGACATTGCCCTCACCGAGCAGGATCTTACCCTCGATGTCAAGCACCGTCACATCTCCAACTTTGCGCTCCGTAATCTTCATACCAGGCCTCCCAGGATAGTGTTGAGAAAAACATACTACGCCAAAATAATTAAGTCTCGAAAGTATCACAGGGTACTGATCAAGGCAAGCGAGCGTTCTTCTCCGCCGGCAACTCGATCCGGCAACAGGCCGGGCAATCATATTATCCCTGCCGAGGGATAGAGAGCGCTTCGCGAAGCGTCCCCGACAAGGGTCCCTGACTCCGGGGCAGGATCGATCCTGGAGACAGCCAGAATGGCGCGCCGCCAGGGGTTGGATTCGCCGTAAAAATCAGGCGTCCATGCTATAGTGATCAGCTATAGTGATGAGCCATAATTTGGATCAAGGTGCGTTTCAAAGATCGACTCCGGAGAGGACCGGAAAGAGGCAGTCATAAGAGGCAGATGAATCGGTATTTGGCATTGGCAATCATCGGATTCCTGGCGGCAGGCGGGACTATTCTGGGCGGGTGCATCATCGCGCGAAAGCGGGCGCCGGACGGGAGGCTTCTGCGTTGGCTGACGGCGACGGGAGCAGGATTTCTGCTGGCGGTGGTGATCCTGGAAGTGGTACCGGAGGCGGGGCGGCTGTGGGCTGGAGCCATTGAGTCGGCCATGATCTGGCTGCTGCTGGGCTATCTGCTGCTGCACCTGGCCGAGCATACGATCGCGCCCCACTTCCATTTTGGCGAGGAGACGCACCACGAGGAGATGCACGAGCGCGGAGTCGCCTTCAAGGCGCTGCTCGGTCTGTCGATCCATGCGTTCTTCGATGGGGTGGTGATGGCGGCAGGGCTGCTGACCAATCAGCGGCTCGGGCTGGCGCTCTTTGTGGCGGTCGTTCTGCACAAGATTCCCGAGGGATTTACCATCGCCTCGATCATGATCTCCGCGGGTCGAAACCGGAGCGGAGCGTGGCAGGCGACACTGCTGATCGCGGGGGCAACGATCGCCGGAGTGCTCTCGGTGGCAGCCGTTGAGCCGGCGATCAGGTACGCGCTCCCGCTGTCGGCCGGAGTGACGCTCTACGTCGCGACATCTGATCTTATCCCGGAGGTCAATCGGGAGTATGAGTTCGATCGGGAGCGAAAGGGTCTCCCGGCCTCGCTCTTCGTCTTCGGTGGGGTGGTGCTGTTCTATCTCACGCATCTGGCGCTCACGGCGGCGCTGGGTCACAATTAAGCCCGGCATCAAGTCGGGCCCTGACGATGACAATGGAACAATGAAGACGATATGGATGGCGATGACGATGGCGATGACGATATGGATCGAAATCGAATAGCTGGCTGCCGCGAGTGCCATTGTCGGGCAGTCGGCATTTTTAACCCGGGGAGATGACGGGGTGAGTGTGGCGATGAGTGAAGCAAGGATCAGAGTGTTGCTGGCGAAGCCGGGGCTTGACGGTCACGATCGTGGGATAAAGGTGATTGCCCGGGCACTGCGTGATGCCGGGATGGAGGTGATCTACACCGGATTGCGGCAGAGTCCGGAGCAGATCGTCAGCGCGGCGCTACAGGAAGATGTCCGTTTCATCGGTCTCTCAATTCTCTCGGGAGCCCACATGACGATCTTCCCGCGAGTCCTTGAGCTGATGCGGGAGCGGGGGATGAGCGACGTCATCCTCTTCGGGGGCGGCATCATACCGGAGGAGGACGTCCGCCAACTGCGCGAGCTCGGGGTGAGGGAGGTCTTTCTTCCGGGGACATCGACCGATGAGATCATCCAGTTCATTCGGAACTCAGTCGCCCCGGCAGCGGCGAGCTGACCTGATTTGAAGCCATCGATCTGAACGGGAGCAGGGATGACCTGCTCCATCTTCCTGCCGGTCTTCTCAGCCTGAAAGAGCCGGCCGCCGTGATCTGAATCCGGACAATTGATCATAATCGAAAGGGGGAGCAGCGCGTGTCTGTGTCAACCAATCTTACTGGCATTCTGACTGGCATTCTTACTGGTTGGCGGGATATCACGCTGGCGACGATCTTTCCATTTGCCTGCCGGGTCTGCGACCGTCCGGTTACCCGCCTGGAGGATGGAGTGGGTTGCGGTGACTGTTGGGGAGAGCTGGCGGAGAGGTTGGCTGGTTCGGAGACCTGCACGAAGTGTGGGGTCATTCTGCGGGATGGGGCGAGAGTCGGGGCTGGAGAGCGGGAGTGCGGGCGTTGCCGGGGATTGAGTTTCGTGGCCGCGCGTTCAGTCGGGCCTCACGAGGGGGTGCTGCGGGAGAGCGTCCTCTGGCTGAAGCGACATCCACAGATTGGTCAGCGACTGGAGAGAATGATTGGCGAGGCCTGGACAAGGCTGCCCGATCCGCAGGGCTTTGACGGGGTGATACCGATTCCACTCCATCCACGCCGACAGGCGCGAAGGTCATTCAACCAGGCCGAGGTGATTGGGCGGAGGATTGGCAGGGCCTCGGGTTGCCGACTTGAGACAGTCAGCCTCACCCGGGTGCGCGATACGGAGCGACACCGTCTGGGAATGGGCGACGAGGAGCGAGCACGCTCTCTGCGCGGGGCCTTTGCGGTAGTCGCGCCGCGGTTGGTTCGAGATCGCCGACTGCTGCTGGTCGACGATGTATTGACGACGGGCAGTACGGCTGATGAGGCTGCCCGGACCCTGCTTGAGTGCGGAGCACGCGAGGTTGCCCTGCTGACGATCTCGCGGGTGGAGCGGGTTCGTCGGCGTTGATCACGAGGCCGCTTCAATCTTCGCGGACTGGCAGCTCCCTCATGAACGACTCGAGCAGTCGATCGATCCCGGTGATGGCCGTGCCAACGACAACCGCGAAAGCCCCCTCGTCGAAGGCCTCTGCCATCGCGCCGGGCGAGGCGACTCCACCCTCACAGATGACTGGTATCTCCAGCCGTCGGGCGAGAGAATTGACCAGATGGAGTGCGGGGAGGTCTTCGCCGTGGGTCTCCTCGGTGTAGCCGCAGAGGGTGGTTGCGACGATATCGGCTCCCCAGTCGGCAACGAAGAGCCCCTCCTCGTATGTCGCGATGTCGGCCATCACCGGGACGCCAAGACGGCCCTGGATTCGGCTGATCAGATCTTCGATCTTCTCGCCCTCGGGACGCAGACGCCTGGTACCGTCGAGGGCAATGATATCGGCTCCGCTTGCGGTGAGCCGTGTCGCCACCTCGAAGGTCGGGGTGATGTAGACCGGGTAGCCTGGGGTGACGACCTTCTGGATGCCGATGATCGGGATCGAGACGCGATCACGCGTGGCGCGGATGTTAGCTTCACCATTGATGCGGACGGCAACCGCGCCGTGATTCGAAGCAGCAAGTGCCATGGCGCTGATGACCGCGGGATCGTTGAGGGGTGAGTCGTCCGGGGCCTGACACGAGACAATCAGGCCACCACGCAGACTTTCGATCAACTTGTTCATAATGACGTCACCGTCTCCTCTATCTTTCGCAGGATCGAAGGGGTAATAGGGACATTGGCGGCGCGGTAGGCAAGCAGCAGGGCGCCAACATCTGGTTGAAAACGTGGAGGGAGAAGGCGCGGGCTGGTGAGCCGCGCGGCAATCGCTCCGGCAAATTGCCGGCGGAGGCGTGAGCTTTTGAAGACACCGCCGGCATATGAGATATCGACCGGGAGATCAGCGACTCCGAGTCGGCGGGCGGTGGTGACGGCGAGATCCGCCAGTTCGAGTGCCGCATCAGCGAGGACCTCACGAGCAGCGCCAGCGTGGCGCTGCGCATGGCTGGCCAGCCTTGCGGCAAAGGAGGCAAGCCGGTCACGGGTGAGGTCGCCAGCGTAACAGTCCTGGGCAATTGTCTTAAGCGTCGGACGGCGAAAATAGCCAAGCAACAGCGGCTTGAGGTCATCCGCCAGTCCGGCATCCTCGTGGCGCAGGGCCCGACGCAGAGCCTCCCGGGCGATGCCAAACGCACTCCCTTCGTCACTGAAGAGGTAGCCATGTCCGCCAACGCGGACAAAATGGCGCCGGGCGCGATCGCCGACCCGTTCGATCACTTCACCGCAGGCGACCGACCCGGTTCCACCAAGGACGATGATCCCCTCGCCACCTCCGAGCGCACCCGCAAGTGCACCTGGCGCGTCGTGGCCGACTACCAGATTGTCGGCCGCGAGGATCTCCCTGACGATCGCAATCTTCTCGTCCGGCTCACCCGTCAGGGCGAGGTGGGCAGCGACAAAGCGCGGGTTGTCAGCACGGAGTCCAGCCTGTCGAGCGGCCTGTCTGATCGAGCCGGTCAGCGCTCCAATCAGCCGCTCGCGACCACCGGGCTCGCGCGTATGATTTGACGGTCCTGCGCCGCCACGGCCAAGAAGGCGTCCCCGCCCGTCGGCGATCAGCGCCGTGGTGTGGCTCTGTCCGCCATCAATTCCAAGGTAGAGCTTCAAGCATCTTCTCCTCTCGACCATCCTGGCCAGCCACAAACTTCAGCAGGGAATGAAAGATCAGCGGTGAATAGCGCCAGCCGGTCAGTGACCGGGCAAAGACGTGGGCGGCAAGCTCGGTATGCCAGCCGGACAGAGGTGAGGCCCAGTCCTGATGGGCGTGGTGAATGTGATGAAGTTCGTGCGCCACCACCAGCCGCGTAAGCATTTCCGGTTCAAACCATACCGCATCCGGCGGCGCGGCAAGCTGCGCCACGCGACGCGCAATCTCACCAATGAGCCGGTGATTGACGGCGATCATCGGCCGCTGACCGGGCCTGAAGCTGCACTCTCCAAACCAGGCAACTCCACCCTGAACCGGCCTCACCGACTGATCGACCATCCGGGGACGATACCAGGCAACCAGCTGCTCGAGGGTCACCCCGTGTGCAGGCCGAGCCTCGGCGCAGAACTGCGCGACCGTGCGATCAACAAACCCGGCTGGCCCGATCAACTCCGAGAGTACCTCCTCATCGGGGCGTCGATAGAGATCGAGCGCATCGTCGATCGTTCGAATGGCAGCCGGCAGGCGGAGTCGCATCGATCAGTACCTGACCCTCTCTTCACCAGCGAAACGGTCGTCGTCAATCGGCCTGTCGATCCGGAGAGAGGTGATCGTATTCTCCTCGATCAGACTGCCGTTGAAATAGACCTCTGATCGGTGCGGAATGAGCAGTCCGCCGACCGGACGATGGTCGGCGAAACGCCAGACCACCTCCTGGCGCCGTCGTGAATGGCGGCGCCGAAGCCGTTCCTCGCGAGCGCGGGCATAGGTCGCCGCAATGAACCGTCGGTCGACACTCGAAACCTCGGCCACTACTGCCTCCTGAAAAGTGTCAACATAGGCCGTCACGAGGCCAACCAGCAACCCGGTCTTCGGATCGAAGAGCAGACTGAGCTTGAGTCCGTCCGGCGTCTCGGAGAGGACGAGGTTGAAATTTTCACCCGCCTGCCGGAAGACCCCTGCTTCGTGCAGTCGCAGCGGATATGATGGCGGCGTCAGGGCCAGCAGGCCGAGCGAATGAAAGGTCGCCTGCTGCCGCGCTGACTGCGCCTGCATAAGCAGCGTCCGCTCGACATCCCCGACATCGATCACCCGCCGATCCCGATTGAAGGAGCGGACATTCAGCGGCGGATTGCGCCACGCGCTATCACCATTGACAATCTCCTCGAACTTGAAGCCATAGCCACCGAGAGTCTGCCCCTTCATCCAGATTCGGAACCGGTCAGGCAGGGCAAAGTCGTATTCAAAACGGCCCGAGAGCTCCCGCTCCCGCTCCTCGACCTTTGTTGGTGACTTGACCGCAACGTACCTGATGAAGCGACGGGAACGCCCCTTTGCGATCAGCGTTCGCGGGCGGAGCGACTGCGGATCGGACCCCATTGCCTTTCGTGCCGCCACCAGCAGCTCGAGTGCGCGGGCCGCGTTGGATTCGGCCGGGGACTGTCCATCGATGATGCCCGGAGTGACCTGACCCGAGAGCAGAGAGACGAGGACCGCCAGAATCGTTCCGCGGCTCAGACTGTTCACCGACTTGCACCTCCGCATCAACCCCACGTTGACTAATCAGAAACAGCCAACATCAGAAACAGCCGACACCAGAAACAGGTAACATTAAAAATCGTCCCTGATTCGTGGCGATTCCATCAGGCAGTGTCCACATGGTGCCTGTTCCGATTCAGACCTGCTTTGGGCAGGCGATCACCACCAGCTGCGCCGTTGAGGATAGCGACCGGAGCTCGACTCTGGCAAGCGCTACCACCTGTTCAAGGTCGGCTAGTCCGGAGAAGTTTATCATCCGCGATCGGTGGAGAATAAAGATATCGGGGATGGTGCGTCCGGCATCCCCATAATCGGTCAGCTCATCGACTGCGCGTGCCAGTTCAGCCTCAAGCTGGTCAGGCCGAGTTTCAGCCACCCGCGCCCGGCCACGCTGAAGCCGCACCACTCCGGTGCGATCGACCACTCGCAGCAGTGGCTGCGGAGTGCGCCAGACAGCCAGTGGCGATTTTGAACGGAGACTGGCGGTAAAGACGAAGTAGTTTTCGGTCGCGGCGACCAGGCTGAGCGCCTCTGGCCCGAGGCGCATCGAGCGGGCGGCAGCCGACTGACAATCCGCGACCGTTGCCGGGGCGGCTCGAGCCACCGTCTGACGCAGCTCGGTCGTACCGATGGCGATGGCACGAACCAGACTGCGCCGCTTGTCGACCTCCACTTGAACCTCGACGCTCTCGGGCACCGCCCCGGCGTTGACGACCGCGGCGGTCGCCTCAAGGCGCACCGCGAGTATCTGCTCAGGCGTCGGATCGACCATGTTTCGCTCGACCGTGTCACGAACCATGGCCATGGCGACACCGATCGGTGAGATCACCTCGGCATTCCGCGCGATGCGGTGCTCGAGCTGCAGACGGGCCGCAGCGAACGGAACCAGCGCGGCCGCCCCGCCGCCGCCACCAACCAGCACCACCTGATCGCGCGATAACTGGTACTCGATGATCAGGTCCTCGATCGTTGCCACGATCTTGCGACAGGCGATCTGGAGGACCTCCTGCGCCAGCTCCTCCGCGCTCCGTCCCCGCCCTTCCCATTCCGCCAGCAGCCGAAAGGCAGTCGCGGCTGACTCCAGCCGGCCGTGGGCAAAATGGCCTGCAGCGACCAGCCCAAGCAGGTTGGCGGCACAGGTCGTCGTCAGAGCGACCCGCTCACCATCGGAAGTCCTGATGGCAACGTGGTCACACTCATCCCGTGCCGTCGGCTGGACGATCTCGATAACGGCGCCAGCCAGTCTCTCCGGCGCGGTGAAGCAGGCATAGCCGAGCCCGGCGATGTGGGCACTGCGCGGCCCGATGTCAACGATCGAGCGGTCATCGAATCCTGCGATCCGGATCAGGCTCCCACCCCCGACACCGAGTGTGCGAACATCGAGCGTATCAAGATACATCCGGTGGCCGTTGAGCCGCGCCGGTCGCGTCGCCGGACTGCCATCCCTGATCACTGAGATATCGGCCGAGGTGCCGCCAACCTCGATGAAGATACCATCCGATACTCGCTCGTGCATGAGCGCACCGGCAATCCCGGCGGCCGGCCCGGAGAGCATTGTCAATATCGGCCGGCGGTGGACCTCAGCGACGCTCATGACCCCGCCATCCGATCGCATGATCATAAGCGGAGCGTCGATGCCGGTCTCACGGACACACCGCTCGGTCATCTCCGCCGTTCCAATCATCTTTGGCAGGATTGCGGCATTGATCACCGCGGTCCGGGTTCGTACCCGCAGACCGTAGAGACTGCTCACCTCATGACCGCTGGTGGCGAGCATCCCGGCCGCACGGGCCGCAGCGACAAGTACCTCTTCACCTTCCGGCTCGTCAACACCAAATGGCGCAGTGACAACCGCCACCTCAACCCCGGCGGTGGCCAGTTCGGCCAGCCGGACCTGAACTCGGCGGAGCCTCTCCTGCCATCGCCGCCACGGCAACCACCCGCCCGCACGGACTCCATCCGCACCAAGCCAGACGTGCTGCGCGGCAAGGCGTCGCTGCGGAGTCAGCTCAATCGGCGGAATTCGTGACGCCCGACGCGCCAGCCATCCTTCGACTCCCTCGCCTCCGGCAATGACCGCGACTCGCGCCACGTCTCCCTCCAGCAGCGCATTGGTCGCCTGGGTCGTGCTGTGGGCGATGAAGGCAACATTCTCTGGTGCAAGGTTGAGATCACGCATCACCTGTTCCAGTGCCGCCACTATTCCCAGCGCCACTCCCTCGCGGGCATCGTGCGTTGTCGGCAGCTTCAACTGCCCCACCAGCTCCCGTGTCTGCTGGTCGATCACCACCACATCCGTGAAGGTGCCTCCAACATCGATGCCGATTCGAACTTTCATAGCGGTGAACTAAAGGTAGATCAGAGCCCCGACAACCAGTCCAAGCAGACAGACGACCATCTTGAAGAGAATCGTCCGACGAGTCAGCTCCTCGACCCGCATCCCGACAAAGTTGGAGACCCAGACATTCTGCGTATTGGTCGGATCGCAGGTGTTCTGAACCTGCACCAGACTCATCACCGCCGCCAGCAGCGCCAGCGGCGGCAACAGGTTCAGATCACGAATCAGTAGAAAGATCCCGATGCCGATGCCATACGGATTGAGCGGCCCACGATAGAGCGCGAGGGGCGAAAGCAGCCCAAAGAAGAGAACGTAGACCAGCGGTGACCCGAAATTGACCGTGCTGATCAATGGCCCGAGCGCCCCCTTCACCGATGGCAACGTCGTCGCGTTGAGCAGCATCCCGATTCCGATCATCAGGATCACCGCCGGGGCAACATCCTCCATCCCCCTGACGGCTGCACTCGAGAGCTGGCGAACCAGCTCCCGCGGGCGCGTCATCAGCACTCCGAGGACCGAGCCGATCACGAACGCCGCGACCACCGGAACTCCGAAGCCGGCGTGGAGCACCAATGGAATCACCGGGACGGCCAATGCGATCAGCGGCACCCCCTCCCGACGCCCGGACCGGTCACCATCCTCCGGCTCAATCGACTCTTCGATCCGAACCGCCCACGCGCCATAGTAGCGCATCCGTCGCGCCGCGATCATCAGAAAGACACCCAGCACCACCCCGTCAATCGTGGCGAGGATGAGCGCAAACTGTCTGATCTCCGCCGGATCGATACCGAAGGTCCCCTGGTAAAATCCCCACATCCCGATGTTGAAGACGAATCCCAGCGCAAAGGCAAGCAGAAAGAGAATCCCGGCCAGCTTTCGTGGTATCCCGATGCTCATCATGATCGGCAATGCCAGCCCCCCAACCATGATCACGGCCCCAAGGCCGGTCAGCGTCGTAAAGAGCCACGCCACCGCGACCATCATCGTCACTCCGACTGCCAGCGGACGATCACCGCCAAACTCCGCCGCCCGCCGGATCATACTCTCGGCAATGCCGGTCTGCATGACGACCCGACCCAGCAGCGCCCCGGCGATGACCATCAGGTACTGCCCCGCCAGGCGCGCCGAGCCATTGGTCACTACCTGCTCCAGAATCGTCCGCATTGGAGTTCGTGCCACCAGTGCGACGCCCACCGCCATCGCCGGAACCGCCAGAATCGCCGGCATCCGTCGTGTCATCATCAAGCCGGCGAAGACCAGAAAGACGAGGATGATCAGACCGGCGGTCATCGTCCCTCCTCCACGTAGTCCAACCCAAACTCGATCACACACTCGAAGGTTCGCGCCCACGGCAGAAAGACCCGCAGGTCACGCAACCCCGTCAGTCTCAACTGTCGCCGACTATCAACCGGATAGCTGCGCCCGGCGAAGTTATCCGCAAAAAACTGGCTGACCCGCGGAACCATCGACTGCGACACATCCCGGTCGACCATCGCGTACCGCTCAGCATTGAGCTGATAGGTGATCTCGTTCGTTTGCTTCGCCTCCTCGCGCAGGCGAGCGTTCACCTCCGGTCGAACTACGTCGTGATAAAGATAGTCGCCGGCGTAGCGATTGAGCAGAAACGCAAGATGAGCCAACTCGGCGCGGAGACGATCGCCCCGACGCTCCCCTCTCCCGACCGCTCGCAACAGATGGACTCTCATGTTGGCGTGGGGGATCGTCGTCCCAAGAGTATTCCCGGCCGTGTTCCAGGCAGCATAGCCGACAAAGCGATCAAACAACCCTTCTGCCCGCAACGCAGCAACTATTCGCTCATCCGCGCCGCTGAAGTGTGGGGCCGGAAAGAGGAGATCGGCCAACGCCACTGGCTCTCCGGCCTTCAGATCGGCAATCATTCGCGCCAGAAAACGGTCAAACTCGGCAGCCGTCGTCTCCGGCGCGTTGATGTAGAGGCGGTAATCGGCCTTCTCATCTGCGCCAACCTCCACCCCACCCGCCGCCCGGATCTGACTTGCAACCGTGAAGCGGAGTGGATGGTCTTCATATGGCGCGATAACCTCCCGGGATCGCGCCGATGAATAGACCGGAGCAATTCGCAGCCGCATCCCGGTGCGGTCGAGCACCGCCCGGCTCACCAGCGAGAGCGCTCCCTCGTCGGTCCCATTGTAGATCGGTACTCGCGCCTCAAGTCCCAGCTCCTTCAAGCGTCCCCGCAGGAGAGCCTGATCCTGACGGTGCAGCCCATACTCGCGCGCATCGTCCTGGAGCAGGATCAACTCATCGACCACTCCCTCTTTCGCGAGGTCGATCATGGCGAGATTGATCTGCCGATCACGCTGGCGCGCCGCGAGATAGTCCCTGATCACTCCCGGCGCAAGATCGCGCTCGAGTCGCTCCAGTTCCGCCGCGTATGCCGCCTCTCCCGTTCGCGCCACCCGATCCTTCAACTCTGCCCACCGCGCCAGCTTGTCGTGGATTCCGTGCGTCGCCGCGCTCGCCGTTGGCGCGACCCGCATAATGACACCATAAGCATAGACCGGGATCTTTGGATGACGCCGCCGGAACCAGCGAAAGAAGTCGAGCCGCTTTCGCGCCTCCTCCAACCCTACGCCGTGTGTCCGCGACGCAACCAGCCCGCCATAGACCAGCATGTCGACCGAGATCACCAGCGCATCCGTCCGGCGATAGTCTTGCGCCTTGAGCCACTCCCTGATCCGCGCCGTGTCCCCCGGAGTCGTAAAGTTGCCAAGCAGCTCCCGCCGCGGCATCACCACCTCCTGGTCAGCCACCGCCCCGATCATCACCGCGAAGGGCCCAACCGCCGGCCGATCATCGATCGGCACCAGCACCAACCGTCCGGCATAACCCACACCACCCCACGCCCGGCCCGATACTACCGCCACCGTCGCGAGGGCCAGAACTCCGACCACTCTCAACCACCGACTGCTGACTCTGATCATAGCTCCCTCAAATGGCCTCGCCCCTCGGGGCCTGACGGCTCCGATGGCGGACGCACCCGCCTCGAACTAAAAGGTGATCCGACCCGCCAGCTGGATCCGGCGCGGCGAATTCAACTGCGTCGTCACCCGCCCAAACTGCGGACTGTTGACGTTCAGTACCGGCGTACCGAAGACGACGTAGTTGAGCGTATTGAACGACTCCGCCCGGAACTCAAAACCAAGCCTCTCAGTCAGCCGGAACCGCTTGAAGAGCGAGAAGTCGAGGTTGATAAAGTTGTCCCGGCGCAGACCGTTCAATGTCCGCGAGGTATTCCCCAGCACAAACTGCTTCGATCGATCCTCTCCCGCCGGCGCCGTGATCAGGTCGTTCGGATTGAAGAAGACACCCGTGTTGAACCAGACCCCGTTGTTACGAACATTGTCGCGGGCCTCGCCAATCTTGATCCGCGGATTACTGACCGGCCGGATACTGCCGCGCATGACCGCGTTGCCGATCCCAAGCAGGTTGTTGGCGACAACTCCAAGCGGCGTCCCGGTCTGCCAGGTGTAGGAACCACTCACCTG
>JBEGMZ010000492.1:0-9460 GCA_041182745.1 Acidobacteriota bacterium | reverse complement strand
GGTGAAGTTGATAAAAGGTGAGCGGCTCATCCTCAAACTCCGGTGATGCGAAGGCCGGAATGGGTACGATAGCGTATGTTGATGCCGATCAGGAGGGCGGTCCAAGCCTCGACATAGCGTGAGTTGGCGAGAACCCCGCCGTCGATGTAACGACATCCCTGAATGGCTTCAACGAGTGGACGGGCTCGTTCGCGGTCGGACTTGGCGTCACCACAGACAATGATGTCACAATCGACTTCGTGTTCGAGGTCGGCCAGTACCGAAGCCGCAACATTCTGAAAAGCAGAGACAACCGCGACTCCGGTTGGTACCGACTCGGCCGCCTGCTCAGCAGCTGAGCCCGACCAGACCCCAAGAATACGGGTCGGACGTCCTCCGACAGCAGGTTCAAGCGGAACTGTCACGTCGATGAAGAGCGTACCAGGCTTGAGAGAGTCCTTTATCTCGCGGAGAACGGGCAGCTGGGCGGCGAATGGTACCGTCAGAACCACAATCGAGCTGCAGGAGGAGGCCGCACAGTTGTCGGTACCCTGAATGGGGTGCAGGGGGTTGGGGATGGACGCGGTGAGTGCATCTGCGACGTCCTGTGCGCGGGACGGATCACGGGAGCCGAGAACAACTCTGTAACCGGCCAGAGACCAGCGCATCGCAAGACCTCTCCCCTGATCGCCAGTTCCACCTATTATTGAGATAGTTTCTTTTTCCATGTGCCGATTGTATCATCACGCTGATTCGTCTCGATAGCAACAACAAAGGGACTGTGAAATTGAACGAGGTTAGTCGATTTAGAAGGGCTTTGAAAGATCTGCGGTCCGGTCTGCGGTCATTGCAGCAGTGGATGGCGGCCCCTCCCGCAATGAAATCCGCCGAAGTCAGCCCCCGTATCCTGGTACGAACATTTCTTATTATGGGAATGACAGGTTTTGGCGGTGGGATGGCGGTAATTGCCCAGATCCGTCGGGTTGTAGTCCGTCAGCAGCGCTGGTTGACGGACGAAGAGTTCCTGGACGCAGTTTCACTGGCCCAAAGCCTGCCGGGGGCGAATGCCGCCAATGCAATCAGCTATATCGGACTCAGGTTGATGGGGATGAAAGGAGCACTTGTCTCACTAGGTGCCTTTATTCTGCCATCGTTCGTTATCATGATCGGGCTGACAGTCACGCACACCTACCTCTTTGAAATTCCGGACGCCAGACGCCTCTTTCAGGGTTTCAACGCGGCAGTGGTTGGATTGATTGCTGCGACGACAGTGCGTCTCGGAAAGACGGCAATGCAGCAGCACTGGCACTTAGAACTTGGCGTACTGGTAGCATTTCTTCTCATCTTCACCCAGACAACAGTGGTCGAGGTGGTGCTGCTGGCAGGAATGATCGGTTTTATCATCAGAACCTGGAAGTCGAGGTTACGCCACCGAGTTCGTGAGCAGATAAAGAAGGATCGGAAAAAACAGGCTCGATCGCAGAGAGTTGAACAGGAGACGCGCCGTCAGACTGCCGAGATGCTTGAGAAAGGTGATCGGTTAACAGGTGAATACCAGCTCGACGTGAGCCTGGTAAAGAGAGTGGAGAGAGACAGAGAAGAGGGTGAGAGCGGTAGCGGTCGGGAGACCGGCCACCGGCTGCACAGTTTTGCCCCCCTGCTGCTGGTGCCATTCCTGCTCTGGCTGGTATGGCCGATTGTTAGTCGGATGATGACAGTATGGCAGCTGGCAACAATGTTCCTGCGGGTCGGAACGATAACCTTTGGTGGTGGTCTGGTGATGATTCCGCAGATAGAGATGGATGTCTGCGAAGTCCACCGGTGGATGGATCACCGAACATTTGCCGATGGGATGGCCTTTGGTCAGATCACTCCGGGACCGGTTCTCATTACTGCCACATTTATCGGGTTTAAGGTCGCGGGAATCGTTGGAGCCGTGGTCGCGACAATAGCCGCCTTTCTCCCCTCATTTCTTATGACGATTGTTGCCGGGAGATCGATCGACCGTTTTCGAACCAACTTTCAGGTCCAGGCCTTTTTGAGTGGAGTCGCGCCGGCGGTGGTCGGAATGCTGGCAGCTGCGGGGGTGAGCCTCGCACGGTCGGGGCTGGGATCACCTGAGAGCTACGCGGTGGCAACCCTCGCCTGCCTTCTCATGCTGCGTGCCCGGCTCAACCCGGTAATCATAATCTTACTCTGTGGTCTTGTTCAGCTGGGTATTGCGCGCGGACTGGTTGGCTGGCTTGGAATATGAACTGGCTTGAACCGTGATATGTAACATCAACGATATGAACGATATCAACAATATGAACGATATGAAAAGTCAAAAGGATGGTTGCTGAATGGCTGAAGTCAGAGAGTTGGCAATTCTGATCTATGAAAGGATGACCGCGCTTGATGCGATCGGTCCCTACGAGGTTCTCTCGCGTCTTCCCGGGGTAGTGACAAAGTTTGTCGCGCCCGAGAGAGGACTGAAGAGAACGGATCAGGGACTCGGGTTGGAGGCGGGATTCAGCCTCGACGAGGTCCCGGCACCCGCAATTCTGTTGGTGCCAGGGGGGCCTGGGCAATCGGCAATGATGGAAGATCAAAGGGTGCTGGATTGGATTCGAACTGCCCACCCGAGAACGGAGTGGACAACCTCGGTCTGTACCGGTTCGTTGATACTGGCCGGAGCCGGAATCCTGAACGGTCTTCGTGCAACCACCCACTGGCTGGCAATGGAGGAACTTGGTCGGCTGGGTGCGATTCCGGTCAGTGAGCGGGTTGTCTTTGATGGAAAACTGGTTACTGCCGCCGGCGTTTCGGCCGGTATCGATATGGCGTTGCAGCTGGCAGCCAGGATATCGGGACAGGAGGAAGCGGAGTCGATCCAGCTGTGGATTGAGTACAATCCGCAGCCACCCTTCGATTCGGGAGAGCCGGGGAGTGCAGAACCGAAGGTGGTGGAGAGACTGCGCAGCAAGAGCCGTTTCCACCAGAGAGGGAGGGAATGAGACGTCCGGGAACTGTCTTCGCCGCGCTCGTAATGCTCTTGCTGGTCTCTTCGTTCGGTGGCTGCCGCCACCGCTCTCGGGTGTTGACCGTGTCGGCAGCGGCCGACCTGTCCGACGCCTTTGCTGAGATCGGTCAAAACTTTACGGCGGAGACCGGCGTGAAGGTCAGTTTCAACTTTGGATCGACCGGACAGCTGGCGTATCAGATTGAGCAGGGGGCGCCGGTCGATCTCTTTGCCGCGGCCGCCCTTAGTTATATTGAGGCGCTCGAACAAAAAGGGGCGCTGCTTCCGGAAAGCCGGCGGATCTATGGTGTCGGGCGGCTGGTCATCTGGACGCGATCCGATAGCTCAATCCGGATTGAAAAGTTGAGCGATCTCACGTTAGAAGAGATAAAGAGAGTAGCGATTGCCAATCCGGAGCATGCACCGTATGGCATTGCGGCGCGCGAATCGCTTGAGGCGGCTGGAGTCTGGACTGTAGTTCAGCCGCGCCTTGTCATGGCGGGTAATGTTCGAGAGGCGCTCAGGTATGCCGAGTCGGGTGATGTTGATGCCGCACTGGTCGCACGCTCGCTCTGTCAGCCATCTTCCGGGCAGGGAGGTGGCAGCGGGAACTGCATCCTGGTTCCGGAGAATCTTCACCGTCCACTGGTTCAGGCTTTGGGGACAGTCAGCAACAGTCAAAACCGTGACCTTGCGGAAAGGTTTAGCAGTCTTGTCACGAGCAGCAGGGGCAGAGCGATCCTTGGCAGGTATGGATTCGCGGTTCCACCGGCGGAGAAAGAAGAATGAACTGGTCTGCCTTCCTGCTGTCAATAAAGGTCAGCCTTATTGCCACAATTGGCTTAACCGTGGTCGGGCTCGCCTTCGCGTTTCTGCTGGCCCGAATCGACTTTCGCGGAAAGATGATTGCCGAGACACTGATCAATCTTCCGATGATTCTGCCACCAAGCGTAGTCGGCTACTACCTTCTATTGGTGCTGGGACGGAGTAACCCGTTGATTGTGTGGCTTGAGTGGCAGATCCTGTTTACGTGGCAGGGCGCAGTTATCGCGTCGACAGTGGTTGGCATCCCGTTGATGACACAGGCTTCGAAGGCCGCATTGGCATCGATCGATCCGGTCATCGAGAATGCGGCCCGGACGCTGGGATCGACCGAGTGGGAAGTGTTCCGCCGGGTGACGCTACCCCTGGCAAAGCGCGGAATACTTGCTGGAATGATTCTGGGCAGCGCCCGGGCACTTGGCGAATTCGGTGCAACGCTGATGATTGCCGGTAATATTCCCGGAAGAACCCAGACCTTGCCACTGGCGATCTATGACGCCGTTCAGAGCCGAAATTATGACGAGGCAAATCGTATGGTAATCCTGATGACAATGATCGCGTTTACCGGACTCTGGCTGGTACGTCGACTTGACGGTCAGAGGATGAAGCAGCGTGGGTGAACGACTCCGGGTCGATATTGAGAAACGAATCGGCGGTTTTCAGCTCGCCATCGAGCTGCAAGTCGGCACTGAGATTCTCGTCCTTTTTGGTCCCTCCGGAGCGGGCAAGACCCAGACGCTCAATGCAGTGGCCGGTCTGGTAACTCCCGACCGAGGGGAGATCCGCCTCGACGGGAGGGTTTTGTTCAAGAAAGAGGCGACAGGGCCGCACACCAACATACCAACACGTGAAAGACGGACGGCCATGGTCTTTCAACAGTACGCGCTCTTTCCGCACCTGACAGCGCGTCAAAATATCGCTTTTGGTCTGCGGGGTCGGAGGAGAGACCACGCGCTGGCCGATAACCTGCTGGATCGAATGAGACTGGGTCCCCTTGCCGACCGCTATCCGCACGAGCTGAGCGGAGGACAGCAACAGCGCGTGGCGATTGCCCGGGCCGTGGCGGCAGACTCCAACGTCCTCCTGCTGGATGAGCCGTTCTCGTCTCTCGACCGCCCAACCAGAGAACAGCTTCACCTTGAACTGCAGTCGCTGCAGGAAGAGACCGGACTTGTCATCCTTTATGTTACACACAGCATGGAGGATGCGTTGGTCGCCGGGCGAAGGATTGCCATTATTGACCACGGCCGGGTTGAGCAGATCGCACCAGTTGAGGAGATCTTCACCCGGCCACGGAGCAGATCCGTGCTTGAGATACTTGGAGTTCCAAACCTGTTCGAAGGCGAGGTCAGGAATGGGTATCTGGACTGGCACGGAGTTCAGCTCACGTTACCGGGAAAAGATCTGCGGATGGTCTCAGACCATCCGGGCAGGGAGATGGTGGTTGGTTATATTCCGGCCGAAGATGTCCGAATCAGTGCCGGTGTGCAGCGTGCAACGAGTGCGGCCAATCAGTCCGCCGGCCGTGTCGCGAGCGTTCAGGCGATCGGCCTGTCGCGCCGCATCCGTGTTGAGCTGGCGAACGGCCAGCAGATCGAAGCCATCGTTCGTGATGGAGACGCATTTGCGAAGGGCGATCTGGTCGAGGTCACCATCCCGGGCGACCGGCTGATACTCGCTAAGCAGAGATGAACGAGTGTCAGCCGATCTGACTGGTAAGGGCAGGCAGAACCTCGCCACCCTGATAGCCATCTGCCGGGTGACCTTGCATTTAAACTGCGACGGGCCACAATGACAGAGCTTCAGGCGGCACGGATCGAGGTCTGTGGTAGAAATCCCGCCGTACGCAGTACCTGCTCGAGCTGATACCGGTTCGACTCACTGAGCCGAGTGAGTGGCAGACGGTAGCGCTCCTCGATCAGGCCAGCCATCGCCAATGCCGCCTTGATTGGAATCGGATTGCTCTCGATGAACATCGCCTTGAAGACTGGCAAGAGTCGCCGGTTGAGTTCACGTGCCTCCGACAACTGTCCGGCCATACTCAGCCTGGTCAGTGCTGTAACTTCCCGGGGGAGCAGATTGGCCGCTACCGAGATCACTCCGCTTCCACCAAGAGCCGCAATCGGCAGAATCAGGCCATCATCACCGGAAAGAATTCCAAAGGTCGGATCAACCAGCGATGAGAGCTCAGCGATCTGGGCAATATTCCCTGAGGCCTCCTTGATCGCGACAATCCGTGGATGCTGGGCAAGGCGGGCCACGGTCGCTGGCTCAAGATTGCAGCCGGTTCGACCGGGTACGTTGTAAAGTATGATTGGCAGCCTGGCTGCCCCTGCTATCGCGCTAAAATGCTGAAAAAGGCCTTCCTGCATTGGCTTGTTGTAGTATGGGGTGACTGAAAGGATGGCATCGACTCCGAGCCTCGTGTAATGGTCAACACGTTCGATCACCTCACGTGTGTTGTAGCCGCCGGCTCCGGCAACAACCGGAACGCGATTCGCTACCGTCTCAACCGTGATCTCTATGACTCGTGACTGCTCATCCGGAGTCAGGGTCACACTTTCCCCCGTGGTGCCACAGGCAACCAGAAAGTCGATACCTCCCCCGATCTGGTACTCAATCAGACTCCGCAGAGCCTTCTCATCGATCGATTCATCTGACTGAAATGGGGTCACGATCGCCGTCCCGCATCCGGTAAGTTTCAATTCTGTTCTGTCAGGCATAATTTCTCCTCAATAATGGAAATGGATCTCTCAATCGACGGTCGTGGTCCGACTAAAAAGCAGGTCCGAGAACAGGTGTATTCCTTTGTTGCCACGGATCAGCTCTGCGGCGAGAATGGCGCCACTGGCGAAAGACTCTCGATTTCTAGCCGTGTGAATGATCTGGATGGTCTCCGCCGGAGAATCGAAGCCTACTTCGTGCGTTCCCGGAATATGGCCGGCACGAATGCTGACGGCGTGAGGTGTCCGTCTTCCATAGCTCTGATGAAGCGTCTCTTCGATTTTGAGGGCGGTACCAGATGGTGCGTCAAGCTTCAATCGATGGTGTAACTCAATAAGATAAGGGTCAAACTCCATGAATGGTGAAAGCCGGGCCGCCGCATACTCGACAATCTGGAAGAAGAGGTTGACTCCGGGTGAGAAGTTGGGACCATAGACAAGTGCACCGTCAGTCCTTGCGACCATTTCGCGCACCTCGTCCATTCGGTCGTACCATCCAGTCGTGCCAACGACCACCGGAATCGACAGTTCAAGCAGCTGTTCAATATTGCGAACGACGCTCTCCGGTGTTGAAAACTCGATCGCCACCTCGGCGCCCTGAAGTGTCTCGGCCGTCAGCCCCTGACTATCCGGGTTGTTGTTGATGTCAAAACGGGCGGTGATCCGATGGTCCTGCCTCAGGGCGACCTGTTCAACCATCTGCCCCATCTTTCCGTAACCGACGAGTGCAATATTCAAGCAGTTCTCCAATTCAGACTGACTCAGCGGCAGAATGATCTTCAAATGTGGATGGATCGGGATCACTGAAAAACTGGTCGTGGAGGAGGTGAATGGCCTTCTCGACCGATCGATCCGGAACAATAAAACTGAGATTAATTGCTGACGCACCGTGAGAGATCATCGAGACGTTGATCTCGGCGATGGTTGAAAATAGACGGGCCGCAATCCCGGGGGTGAACTTCAGATTCTCTCCAACCAGGCAGATCAGGGCCTGATCGGTCTCAATCGAGACCTCACCGAGCTGGCGCAGTTCGGCTAGAATCACCTCAAGATTACGCGTATCGTCAAGAGTCATCGAGACGCTCACTTCAGAGGTCGCGACCATATCGATGGCCGTCTCGTGGCGATCAAAGATCTCGAACAGTCGGGCAAGGAAGCCGTGTGCCATCAGCATTCGATCAGAACTGACATTGACAACCGTAATTCCTCGCTTGAATGCGATCGCTTTCACCAGCGCTGCCGAAGGGGGAGCCGCACGAACGATCGATGTCCCCTTGACCTCCGGTCGTCTGGAGTTGCAGACAATCACCGGTATATCCTTCTTCATGGCTGGCAGCAGCGTACTGGGATGCAGTACCTTGGCGCCAAAGTAGGCAAGCTCAGCCGCCTCAGCAAACGAGATCGTTCGTACTTTGACTGCCCCGGAGATGATCCGGGGATCGGTGCTCAGGATGCCGTCAACGTCAGTCCAGATCCGGATCTCGTCGGCATCAAGCGCTGCCCCAATGATCGATGCGGTATAGTCAGAGCCCCCACGCCCAATGGTTGTCGTTCTTCCATCAAGGGTTGAACCGATAAAACCCTGGGTGACTGGAATGGTTCCGGCAGCCAGAGATTGGCTGAGGGTCGCTCGCAGGCGTCGATCCGTCTCCTCAAAGATGACTGAGGCACGGGTAAAATCGTCGGTAGTGATCATCGCCGCTCTGATATCGACAAAGTCTGCCGGGAGCCCGCCGCTGCGCAGCGCGGCTGCCACCACCGTCGATGAGAGCAGCTCGCCATTCGCCAGCAGTTCGTCCGAGAGCGCTGGGTTGAGATCTCCGGCCGCCGCAATCCTGGTAAGAAGCAGGTCAATTGAGGCAAAACGTTGGGTGATCTCCGATTCAAGCTGCTCTACCTCGTCGGTCTGGGCGAGCTCGCGTACCGTGGCAAGATGGAGGTCGGCAATGGGTGCCAGGCGCTCGCTGGCTTGAATCACGTCACCGGTTGCAGCAAGTCGTCCACATTCCAGCAAACCATTGGTCGTCTTCCCCATCGCTGAAACGACGATCACCAGTTGCTGGTCTCGAAAATGATTGAGAATCCTGGCCAGCCGCTGAATTGCTGTCACATTCTCAACTGATGTACCGCCAAATTTCATCACCAACATAATGTTACCCGAACTAGAATCCTTTCAGTTGCGCTCGCTGGAAATGGGTAGAGAGATAAAAAGAGGGGTTGACTGTGTGTGAACACTCAGCCAACCCCTCTTTCGGGATACTTTCCCGATCCATCCTTGCCCGTCACCTTGATCAAAGACCTGCCAGGCCTGCTGCAACGGGAAAGATTCTGTTAGGCGAGAGCACTCCACCGCGGAATTTGCGATGACAACCTCGGGGATTCAGCCCCGACAGTCAGCCGTCAAGCTTTCGAAGTAACGAAACGGCTTCGGCGATCTGTCCCGTTCACAGACAGTCGTCAGGACTTCGCTCCCTGATGTCTGCTAATTCTGAAGATCGCGCCTCTTCTCGGTCAAATATGGAAAGATCAGTGCCTCAGGCAAAAATTGATGATCAATCAGGATTGGCAATTTGTCAAGATATTGTCACACCCCACCCTCTTCTCGACCAGTAAAAACCAGTCCAATCGCATTTGCCTGCCAGCGATCTTCGTCGCCGCGTGGCTTCGGGTACGATCTCACTGCGGAGACCGGATAGATTATTGCTTGCCTCACGCGAAGGCGCGAAGGATGGCCTCCCGATAGAATCATTCATCTTCGCGTCTTCGCGTGCAATCTAGCTGCGAAGACCGGATAGATTATTGCTTGCCTCACGCGAAGACACGAAGCCGCGAAGGATGGTCTCTCGATAGAATCATTCATCTTCGCGGCTTCGCGTCTTCGCGTGAGGCATACAGTAATCCATCCGGTCTCTTCTAAAAGGTTGCACGCGAAGAC
>JBEGMZ010000491.1:0-2659 GCA_041182745.1 Acidobacteriota bacterium | reverse complement strand
GTTTCTCACGATGCATTGACTGCCAGAGATGGCGCCACTCAAATCCAGGGAGCATCGCGGCCGACGGATACTCGTCCGCTCTGACCTCGTTCAACCGACTCTCAAATTGTCCCATGTCCCCGGCGACCAGCGCCTCCCGGGCCGACGCCATGCGGAGAGCGTACCGCTGCTGCCGCTCCTGACGATCCAGCTGCACCCGTCGGTATTCTCGATAGATTCCAACCGCGGCAACAATGGTGGCCACCAGCACGAGACTGGAGACGAGCAGGGGGGTACGATACTTTCGCAACAGTTTGCGCAGCGAGTAGGCAAAGGCGCCCCGTCGGGCGAGGACCGGACGCTTCTCTCGATACCGGCGCAGATCATCGGCCAACTCGGCGACGGTTGAGTAACGCTCCGCCGGAACCTGGCGCATTGCCTTGAGGATGATCGAATCGAGGTCTCCAGCCAGACGCTTTCGCAACAGCGCCGGAGTCGCCTCCACGTTATTGTGGATCGACGGCGCAGTGGGCTCCTCTGCCTGGCCGTCCCGGCCCTCCCAGATCCGACTCGGCTCGATCACCTCATCAGAACAGATGGCCTGAAATGTCTCCAGCAGTGGACGCGCCTCCGTGGAGAATCTCCGCAGGGGATGGACGCCGGTCAGCAATTCGTAGAGCACGACACCCAGTGAATAGATATCACTCGATGGATCGACTTCCCGGCCCCTGACCTGCTCCGGACTGGCATACTCCGGGGTCATGGCCTGAAACTGGTTGCCAGAGACACTCTGTCTGATCGAATTCAATGTCGGATCGAAGATCTTCGCAATGCCGAAATCGAGCAGCTTGACCTCCGGGCTGTCCGGACCGCGCGGATTGGTGACAAAGATGTTTCCCGGCTTGAGATCGCGGTGAATGATCTTCTGCTGGTGCGCATAGGCCACCGCGTCGCAGACCTGCTCGAAGAGCTCGAGCCGCGCCTGGATCGACAGCCGACGCTCATTGCAGTAAGTCGTCAGCGGCTGGCCGTCGATAAACTCCATCACAAAATATGACCAGCCATCCTCGGTCGTCCCGCCATCGAGCAATCGGGCAATGTGGGCGTGGCTGAGATCGGCCATGATCTGCCGCTCCTGGCGGAATCCGCGCAGAATCTCCTGGCGATCAAATCCGGGCCAGAGGAGCTTGATCGCGACCACGCTCGTATACTCCTGGTCGTCCCGCACTGCGCGGTAGACCGCGCCCATGCCCCCATGCCCAACCTCTTCGAGGAGCTTGTAGTTCCCAATCCGGCGCCCAATCAGAATCTCCTCAGCGATGCTCTGAAAAAGCTCGCGCTCCTCCGTCAGCGGAGTCTCGATAAAGTTGACCGCCTGGGGAAGGCAGCGGAGCATCTCGATCACCTCGCCCCGCAACGACAGGTCGTCGGAGCAGTACTGATCGAGCAGCCGCGCCCAGTCGACCGGATCGGCCTGGGAGAGTCTTTCGTAGAGCGATTTCAGGCGCGCCGCACGCGGATCGATCTCGCCGTCGACGCTCTCGATCCAGTCGCGACCATCTCGATCATCGCCAAATATGTCCTCGTTTCGCGGTTCGTCTGCCATAAGGATCAGGGTGTATGGAAATGATGGTGATTGCCGACCATCAATCACAGATATCACATTTTAGAATAGCGTATAGTATTGACAAAATGGTCCACCCTTGTAATATTTCTATCGGCCAACTGCACTGTTTTCTGTATAAAAAGTCATATTCCATAACTAAGTTCAATGCCAGTCTGCCAGTATTCCAGTTTGGTGGTGACAGCATGATGACTGGCCCCCTATTTCATCCAGACAGAAGCAGGAGCCAACGTGAATCAGAACCTGACTGTATTGCTCAATGCGGCACAGCTTGGCGATGAGTCTGCTCGCGAGGCGATCGTCCAGGTTGTCTATCGTGAACTTCATCGAATGGCCAGGTATTTCATTCGTCACGAGCGGGGCAACCATACCCTCCAGCCAACGGCGCTCGTCAACGAGGCTTACATGAAGCTTTTTGATGGACTGCCGATCGAACTGCAGAATCGCCAGCAGTTCTACCGGATTGCGGCCACCCAGATGCGCCGCATTCTGGTCGACCACGCCCGGCGGAAGAACGCGCAGAAGCGCTTTTCCGGGGAGCCGCCCAGTGACAAAGAGCCCCTGAGCGAGCCCCACTCGCTCACTCCGGAACAGCTTCTGTCCCTTGATCTCGCCCTCTCGGAGTTCAAGCGGCTCTATCCGCGCGCCGGATCGATCGTCGAACTGCGCTTCTTCTGCGGCATGACCGAGCACGAAACAGCCAGCATCCTCGACATCTCAGTCAGTACGCTGAAACGGGAATGGGGCTTCGCCAAGGTGTGGCTCTACAGCCGCCTGACGCGGGAATATTAGTCTTCCGGTAAACCGGTCTGGCGGGTCCGGCTCTCCATCCTTAACCTGCTCCATCCGCCAGCAACTGTCCTCAAAAAGCGAAACCTCCACCGTTCCCGATGGAGGTTTCGCTTTTTGGGTTTAGAACAACCAGCTTAGAACCGGTAACGCAGGCTGAACTGAATCTGCCGCGGCGGAGTCCGCTGACTGGTGATCTTGCCGAAGTTGGCGTTGTTCATCGCTCCGACCGGATCGCCAAAATTGACGACGTTCGGAATGTTGAAG
>JBEGMZ010000490.1:0-5003 GCA_041182745.1 Acidobacteriota bacterium | reverse complement strand
CTGAATGGCTGGTAAATCAGGCCTTTGCCGTTTTGCCAGCCTGGGTTCGGGTATCACGCTCACGGATGCGAGCGGCCTTGCCGCGCAGATCGCGCAGATAGTAGAGTTTGGCGCGGCGGACGCGACCACGCTTCACGACATCGATATGGTCGACGATCGTCGCGTGGAGGGGAAAGATTCGCTCCACTCCAATGCCAAAAGAGGTCTTCCGGACGGTTATCGTCTCGGCGACACCATGTCCCTTGCGAGCAATCACGACACCCTCAAAGGCCTGCAATCGTTCCTTCGTCTCGCTCTCTTTGATGCGCACGTGAACCCGCACCGTATCTCCCGGAATAAATTCGGGGATCGCACTCTTAAGCTGAGACTTATCAATCGAATCCAGTCTGTTCATCAGTAACACCTCGGTTGTTTTACTTGCCAATCTTTACAATATAGCCAATCTTTACAATATAGCCGATACAATTTGATCGATAACATGTTAGCGCCAGTCTGCTGGCACCTGAAAGTTCAGGGGAGATCGGACGCCTTTTCGACACGGCGGGCGTCTTTCTCTGCGGACAACTGGTCCCGCTCTACCGACAACTGATCGAGCCATAGCCGCTCGGCCTCAGTCAGCCGGGCGGTACGGAGCAGCTCTGGCCGGCATCGCCAAGTCTTCCAGAGGGCGGCACGCCGTCTCCATCTGGCAACCTGGGCGTGATGTCCCCCGACCAGAACCTCGGGCACCCGCCAACCGCGAAACTCAGCCGGCCGGGTGAAGTGCGGGTAGTCGAGAAGGCCGTCAGAGCCCTCAGCGAAAGAGTCATTGACCGCCGAGGTCTCACTGCCGAGAACGTCCGGCAGAAGCCTCGTCACAGCATCGATGACAACCAGTGCCGGAATTTCACCTCCGGTGAGAACGTAGTCTCCAACCGAGATCTCTTCAGTGACGAGATGCTCGACGACCCGCTCATCGACTCCCTCGTAACGTCCACAGATCAGTATCAGCCGTGAGTAGCTGGTGGCGAGCCGACCAGCTTCAGACTGATTGAAGACCCTTCCCTGCGGGGAGAGCAGCACGACTGCCGTGCGGCCGAGCGGTAGTTCGGCACTCTCGCCAGGTTGGTTACCCGGCTCACCGAGCGCGAGGATCGACTCGACACCACGAAATATCGGTTCCGGCTTGAGGACCATTCCATCGCCACCACCAAAAGGCCGGTCATCGACGATATGGTGGCGATCATCTGTGAAAGAACGTAGGTCGTGAACCCCGATTCCGACCTTGCCCTGCTGGAGCGCCCGACGAATGATCCCATGGCCAAGCGGGCCATCAAAGAAGTCCGGGAAGATCGTCAACACCTCAAAGCGCATAGGTGAACGGATCAGTCGAGGAGCCCCTCCGGTGGGTCAACGACGATCCGCTTCCGGATGGTGTCGACCTCGATGCAGATGGTGGCAGCGAGTGGAATCAGAAACTCACGCCGATCAGCCGCGACCACAACCAGCAGCGGTGCCGCACCGTAATGCTCAACACCAGTGACGTGGCCAACCGTCTCTCCCTGGCAGGTCAGTACCTCACAATCGACCAGGTCGAAGTCGTAGTAGCTGTCTGCGGGAAGAGGAACCAGCTCGGACCTCGTGATGAGCACCGATGCCCCACGAAGAAGGTCCGTCTGCTCGATCCGGTCGAAACCACGGAACTTGAGAATGACCCGATCCTTGTGGGGACGCGTTCGCTCAACCCCCAGCGACCTGACCTCTCCGGACGGGAGACGCAGAAGAACCTCTTCCAGATCCTCAAACCGTTCGGGGAAGTCGGTAAGAATATCGGCAATGACCTCACCGTGCAGCCCGTGGGGACGGGCAATACGGGCGATCGAGATCAAGTCCTCGGCATCGCCGACTGGAGAGCGTTCATCTTCTTGCCCGGCAGGAATCATTCGAGAATGTCAAGGACGTACCGCTTCTTGAGCTTCGTGCCGGAGGCATTGAGAATCGTCCGGATGGCACGGGCAGTCCTTCCCTGTTTGCCAATCACCTTGCCAAGATCCCCACCAGCGACACGCAGCTCAAGGACGGTCGCCTGCGAGTCCTCAAGCTCATGAACCAACACTTGATCGGGGTGATCGACGAGGGACCTGGCGATCAATTCCACCAGCTCTTTCATCTTTTTGGTCTCTCCTGAACGGGTCTCTCCTGAACGGGTCTCTCCTGAACACCGCGTTCGACCATCGCCAGGCTGCCCAGGCTACCCGGCAGCAACCTGCTGCTCACTCTTGCGAATCAGGCTACGAACGGTCTCGGTCGGCTGGGCGCCGCACTTGATCCAGTAGCTGATCCTTTCGTGGTCGAGCTTGAGTTCGATCGGCTCGCGACACGGATTGTAGAATCCTACGATCTCCACAAACCGTCCATCACGTTTCGCCCGCTTTTCAGCGACCACCACGCGATAGAACGGCCTCTTCTTCGCACCCTGTCTTGTCAGTCTGATAGCTAACAAAGCGACTACCTCCAAAATAGCAATTGTTTAACGTTTCTTCTTCTTCGGTCTTTTCTTGCGGGCGGGGGGTGAACCGGAACGCCCTTTATTGACAAGCCGGCCGAGAACCTTACCGCCAAGTCCTCCGAGCAGCCCCTGGGACTGCATCATCCGGCCCATCATGGTCTTCATTTCTGCGTACTGCTTCAGAATCTTGTTGACGTCGTTGAGACTGGTTCCACTGCCGAGAGCGATTCGCCGGCGGCGGGACGCGCTGATAATAAGGTGGTTCTCACGTTCGCCAGGGGTCATCGAATTGATGATCGCTTCGGTCCGCTTCATCTCTGCTTCCATCCGGGCCGAGACCTCAGGGGTCATCTTCGGGATGCCCGGAAGCAGGTCACCCGGGAGCATATCCATGAGGCTCTGAACCGACCCGAGTTTCTTCATCTGGCGGAGCTGGTCACGAAAGTCCTCAAGAGTGAAGGAGTTTCGTTCCAGCTTCTCCTGGAGCTCGAGAGCCTTCTTCTCGTCAACCTCGGCCTGGACCTTCTCGATCAGCGAGAGGACGTCACCCATCCCGAGAATGCGCGAGGCCACGCGATCAGGATGGAAGGGTTCGATCGCGTCATACTTTTCGCCCACACCGACAAACTTGATCGGCTGGCCGGTAACCTCGCGAATCGAGAGCGCGGCACCTCCACGGGAGTCACCATCCATCTTGGTCAGGATGATCCCGGTGACCCCGATCTTTTCGTGAAATTCGAGCGCGCTGTTGACCGCATCCTGCCCGGTCATCGCATCGGCGACAAAGAGTGTCTCAACCGGCTGCATCTCGTCCCTGATGAGGCACAGTTCCTTCATCAGCTCATCGTCGATATGGAGCCTGCCGGCGGTATCGATGAGGAGGGTATCAAAGCCGACCTGCTCGCAGTGGAGTCGGGCCGCACGACAGAGCGCCAGCGGATCGTCAATTCCCTTGCCATCAAAGACCGGTATACCGAGGGTCTGGCCGATCACGGCCAGCTGTTCACGGGCGGCCGGACGATAGACGTCGACGGAGAGGAGCAGCGGATTGCGCTCCTGGTTCTTCTGGAGCCACCGTGAGAGCTTGCCGGTCGAGGTAGTCTTTCCGGATCCCTGGAGCCCGACCATCAAAACGCTGTTCGGGCGGCGCGAAGTGAAGACAAGCCGGCTGGAGGTGCCGCCAAGCATCTCGACCATCTCGTCGTAGACAACCTTCACGACCTGCTGTCCGGGTGAGAGGTCACCAAGAACCTCCTGCCCGACCGCCTTCGTTTTGACCCGCTCGATGAAGCTCCGGACGACCTTGAAGTTGACATCGGCTTCGAGCAGCGCAAGGCGGATCTCCCGCATTGCGAGATCGATATGCTCCGGTGTCAGGCGACCCACACCACGGAGATCCCGGACCACCTTCTTCAACTTGTCGGACAGAGCTTCGAACATAATTTCAAGTCAAGCTGACACCAGGCAGAATGCTGCCCACTCCGGACGCAAAAGTAAGAGAATAGAGCTCAGTCCAGCCACTGTCAAGGAACTCTCGGGGACGGCCATCGCCGTCACCCAGCCTTGCGGTGACCACCCTTCGCCTGATCCATCTGGAGCGAAAGGAGCAGAGCCTCGGTCGCCAGCTGACGATTGACATTGACACGCTGCTGGTGACGGAGTTCGGCGAACCGCTCCGCCCACAACATAAGGGGGTCAAGTCCAACCCGAAGCGCCAGATCTTTGAGTCGATCAGCGACATCAGTATTGGTCATACTGGCCGAGTCACCACCCGCAGCAAGGAGAACCAGATCTCGCAGGAGCACCTCGATGGCGACTATCGACTCTTCAAACGCACTACGCTCCTTCTTCGCCATAAATTCTGCTGCCTTGAGGATACGGTGGCGTTGCCGGCCCTCGGCCAGCAGCTCGAGCAACTCGATCAGAATACGGCGTTCCTGACGGTAGACGGAGAGGTCGATCGCGAGAGCGCGGCCGGGGCTGCCCCCGGAGAGCCGGGCGAGGAGTGCATTGTCCTCCATCGGGCGTGGGTAGTGGGTCGCCAAGAGGTCGAGCATCTCCGGGAGAGCGAGGGGGGTGAAGTTGAGTCGCTGGGCGCGTGAGCGGATGGTGGGGAGGAGCGAGTCGGGCCGTGAAGTGATCAGGATGATGGTCGAAGTGGCCGGCGGCTCCTCAAGGGTTTTGAGGAGTGAGTTGGCCGCCTCTTCACGCAATCGTTCGGCATCATCGATCAGAAAGAATCGCTGACGGCCTTCGCGTGGCAGATGGAAGACCTCCTCATTCATCGCCCTGGTCTGGGCAATGCGAATCGACTGTCCGTCAGGAACGAGGAGCGTCACGTCACCGTAGGTTCCGGCATCGATCCGGCGACAGGTTGGGCACTTGTCGCAACTATCGGGTTGGTTGTCAGCCGCGAGTCCGTTACTGGCGGCCAGGCAGTTGGCAGCCTTGGCCATCGCCAGAGCAAACTGCCGTTTTCCGACACCGGATGGCCCGGCAATGAGAGAAACAAAAG
>JBEGMZ010000489.1:0-5637 GCA_041182745.1 Acidobacteriota bacterium | reverse complement strand
CGAGTTGGGAGGGTCGGGGCTGGAGGGGATTGACGATGAGCGGGCCTTCCTGTTGCGATATCTCGGGACGGATGGGCGCGAGATCAACTGGGATCTGATTCGCCTCGCGCTCGCCTCGGTCGCTGACATCGCCATCATCCCGCTCCAGGATCTTCTCGGGCTTGGGTCGGAGGCTCGTATGAACAGGCCGGCGTGCGAGGCTGGCAACTGGACCTGGCGCTTTCGTCCTGACCATATCACACCACAGATCACTCAGAGGCTGGCCGAGATGACTGCCATCTACGGACGAAACAGCAGTCGCCAACAACCGGGCTCGCCGGCGGCACCGGTTCGGACAGTTCAAGGGCGATAGTATCACCGACACTGACCGATGACATTCCACCATCACCATCATGCAGGGCAGCTGCCACATCCCGCCGACGGCATCATCTCCAACCGTCAGCTTGGAGTCTTTCTGGCTGAGGGGCGAACCATCTTCCGTCTCTGGGCGCCGACCGCAACCAGGGTTCTCCTCAACCTCTATCCGGCTCCGATTGGAGGAACTCCGCGGCACGTCGCAATGGAGCGGTTCGACGACGGTTGCTGGGAGGCAAGTGAACCGGGGAACCTCGCCGGGATCTGGTACACCTACAGCGCGGATGGTGATGACCCGCGTTTCGATCCGGAACGCGAGCTGCTCGATCCATATGCCCGCTGCGTAACTGCTCACGCTGGGCGCGGGATGGTGGTTATCGCTGATCAGACCCGGGTGGCTCCGCGGCCCGACTTTCCGCTCAGCGAGGCCATCATCTACGAGGTCCACCTCCGCGATTTTACCATCGATCCTGATTCCGGGATTCAGCGACGTGGACGCTACCTTGGGTTGACCGAGCGTGGAACGCATCTTACCGGCAGGCGTGACGTCCCAACCGGAATTGATCATCTGATCGAGCTTGGGGTCAATGTTGTCCAGCTGATGCCGATAATGGAGTTTTATAGCAACGAGGCGGAGGATGAGTACGCATGGGGCTATGATGTGGTGCACCATCATTCGCCCGATGGATGGTATGCGACGGAGAGGCTCGACGCCCGGCGAATTACCGAGGTCAAGCAGATGGTTGATGCCCTCCATCGCTGTGGTCTGCGTGTCACCCTCGATGTCGTCTTCAATCATACCTTTGAGTCGATACCGGAGAACCGGATCTACAGCTTTGAAGGGCTCGTTCCAGGGTACTACTACCGGCTTCGATCCGATGGATCATACTGGAACGGGTCCGGCGTCGGTAACGAGTTCCGAACCGAGGCGCCAATGGTCAAGCGCTATCTCATCGACACGCTGCTCTACTGGGTGACGGAGTTCGGTATCGATGGGTTCCGTTTCGACCTGCTTGGCCTGATCGACCTTGAGACAATGCGCGAGATTGTTCAGGTGCTTCGGTCGGTCGATCCGGGGATTCTGATCTATGGTGAGCCGTGGGCGGGAGGTTCATCGGCGATTGAGGTGGTGCACAAGGGGCGACAGCGCGGCGAGGGCTGGTCAGTCTTCAACGATCACTTTCGCGACGCGCTGAAGGGCCATGTCTTCGATGCCCGCGCACGAGGTTTTATTCAGTCCGGTCAGTACGCTGACCGGGTGCGGACAGGTATCTGCGGCGCGATTGACGACTTCGCCGACTCGCCGCTCGAGTCGGTCAATTACGTAGAGTGCCACGACAACCATACCCTCTGGGATCGGATCACCATCAGCACGATCGATTACGCCCGAATAACCCCCGGTGACCGGCGTTCGATGAGCGGACTTGCCGCTCTCCTGCTGCTGACCGCACAGGGAATACCGTTTATTCAGTCCGGGCAGCCGTTTCGGCGTTCAAAGAGTGGCGAGCACAACTCCTATAATAGCCCTGACGCAATCAATATGATCCGATGGCAGCAGAAGGTGGAGAACTACGATCTTTATCTCTACTACTGTGGTTTGATTGCCCTGCGCCGTGCACATCCGCTCTTTCGTCTGACGACGGCGCGACAGGTTCGAGCGGCGATCTTTTTCCTGGACGAGGCTCCGGGCTATTTGCTCCCTGAGGGATGTCTTGCCTGGACGATCGATGATGTGACTGGGCAAGATAGCTGGCAGCGGGCGCTGGTGGCTGTCAATGCCACGCCATCTCCTGTCCGGCTGGCGATCCCTTCCGGCAACTGGGAGGTCTACGCCAGCGGCAGCCGCGCCGGCCTCGCTTCAATCCAGGATACCGGATCGCTGATTGTCAGCGCCGGTGAGGCAGAGATTCTGATCAACAGCCACAGCGGGCTGATTCTTGGTGAAGTCAGATCGAACATCTCAATCGCTACCGGCAACCTCGCGGGTAAGGAGTGGCGGAGTCCGGTGGAGGAGAGTGAATGAACAGAGAAGAGGCCTACCTTTACGATCTTTTCCTGACACCGGGCTGGCGCGAACTCTACGACCGGCTTGTCGAGCAGGAGTTTACCTTTCCAAAGTCGGGGCGCATCCTTGATCTTGAGGCTGGCACCGGCGGGTATGCCGTCGAACTTGCCGTGCGTGGAGGGGCAAAGACGGAGGTCGTCGCGGTAACGGCCGATCCCGAGCTGCAGATGATCGCTACCGAGAAGGCGCGAATTGGAAATACGACCAACGTCAGATTTCTGCCCGACATTTCCGATCTGTCAGAATACTCTGCCGAGCACTTCTGCGTTGCGATTACAGACCAGTCACTCAGCCACTGGCGTGCGCCACTGGTGAGCCTCGCCGAGCTCTCTCGGTTGGTTCGGGCCGGCGGGACAATCATCTCAAAGCTGCTGGTTAAGGGAAGCTTCGATGAGTTCTTCTCAATCTTCTGGGAGGCACTCTACGAACTTGACCTGCTGGAGCACTGGCCAAAACTTGAGCGATTGATCATCGCCCAGCCGGAACTCTCCTCCTTCGAGGAGGAGGCCACCGCAGCAGGACTGCGCCGGGTGCGGGGAGTGACCAGCCGGGAGGTACTCACCTTCGCCGATGCCAATGAGTTCCTCACCTCGCCACTAATCAGACTACCATTTCTCCCCTCCTGGCTCGGAGTCCTGCCCGATGAGAAGCTCCGGAAGGACACCCTGTCACAGATCGCGAAGATCATCGATCGACAGGGTGGCAGTTTTGAGGTCTCAATCAGGGCGGCGCTGCTCATTGCGCAGCGATAGCCTCCTCTCACCGTCGTCTCAGGGGGCGAAATAGCCCATCAGGTCGATAGAGAGGTTGACCAGGTTGGCTGACTCGACCCGGAACGATCCGGTCGTTCCAAGTTTGACCGTGAAGGAGTTCGAAATATTCCCATTGACATTGAAGAAGGCGTTCGAGGTCGCCGGTCGATTCTGGCCATCAGGGTAGAGGACGAGCGAGCCGTTCATGCGTGACTGATTGAAGACCGTGATCTGGCCGCTGATGGCCCGCGCCGTGACTGGAATCTGCAGCCCATTGCAGCTGCCACGGGCGGCCACCGGTATGCCCTGATTGGCACTCAAGGGGCGCTCGAGCGAAAAGCAGCCCGGCTCGCTCAATCTGGTCTCCATCAGTCTGACAGTCCGGGGCAGCGGATAGTAGAGGAGCCCTTCGTCTCTGTTGCCGTCGTTGTCGACGTCGATCTCGGGCTCGGGGCTGAAAAACCCCATTATGTCAAAGGAGATATGGGTTGGCCCGCTGCTATAGGTGTTGAAGGCACCTTCCTTGCCAAGGCCTACCACGACCTGGTTGCTGACCGTAGTCGTAGTCGGTAGCTGCATATTGACCGTCGCGGGACGCGGGATCCGCGTCGAATAGAACGTCGCAAAACCGTTGTTGATACTGGTATTGGTCGTCGTTGGACTGGTGTTTGTCATCGTCGCGTTTCCGACAATGACGCGCGCGCTGCCCGGAATCGTGATCCCCTGGCAGGTGATAGTAGCCTTCTCGGCGAGGGTCGCTCCGGTGGCGATCGGGTTGACATAGCTCGTACAGGCCCCGGGTGTACCGGTTGTGTCATTGAGCCGAAGCGGGCGTGGCAGTGGGTAGAAGTAGAGCCCGACCGTGTCAGCCGGTCCAAAATATCCGACGATATCGATGATGACGTGAATCTGGGTGGTTGAGTAGATCTCAACCTCACCCCTTTCACCAAGGGTTGAGGTGAAGGTGGTCGTGACTGTCTGGAGTGGATTGTAGGTCAGGAGACCGGTGGCGGAGGCATTGGTGCCGGCTGGCACAATCTGGTAGGTCCCAGTGCTCCGCGCGAGGTTGATCACTGTGATCTGTCCGACCACCACCTCCGTCACCGCCGGAATCCTGGCCCCAGAGCAGTTGCCGACCAGACTTACCCGCAAGGGAGCGATGACATTGGTCGGGGTCCGCGAAGTCTGGCACGCTCCGTTCTGTGATCGGGTGTCAAACCAGCGCACTGGCGTATCGAGTGGGAAAAACTTGAGGCCAACAAGCGTCGACGTGTCCGGAGTCGGAGTGGTGGGTCTCTCGTTGACAGTCAGCACAAATCTCTTTTGAATCGACTGATTGGCGGCGTCTGTCGCCTGCAGCGTGATCGGACTTACTCCGGGGAAGATCGGCGTTCCTTGTAACAGACCACGGTCGAGCAGGACAATACCTTCCGGAAGTGATCCACCTGCCAGGGTCCAGCGATAGGGAGGCACTCCATTCATGGCTGATAGCTCAACATCATAGAATGTGCCGACAGTCGCCGCCGCTAGCGCGTCAGTGTCTATCGATGGAAGCGTGGTTGTCGTCACCTCCGGATAGATGAATCTGATTCCGGCCTCGTCGTCCGATCGGAGGCTTCCACAGCGTCCATCGAAGTGGGCATAAGTGTAGAGGGAGGCGTCGGGGTCGCGCGAATGCCCAAGCCCGAGGGCGTGGCCCATCTCGTGGGTCGCAATCTCCCGGACATTACAGGGATCATTGAAGTAACAGCTTGCAAACGGGTTGAAGGAGATGTTCCCCTCAACTGCACGATAGAAGACGATACCACCTATCGTCTTGCGCTGGGTGGTGTCAAAGTTGGAGATGCCCGTCGCGGCCAGAACACCAGAACACCCGCCATTCACCGAGGGCGAGAAAGACGAGTACCCATCACAGTTGTTGAACGAGATGGTGTTGACGCCATCGACACTTGAGATCCCACAGGTTGCGGTCGACTCGTCCCTCAGAATGAGTTTGATCGATGAACCGCTGACGTTGGACCAGACCGCCAAAGAGGTCTTAATATCCTCGATGATGCCGGGATTCGGCATCTGCGCCTGATTGAGAGCGAATATGACCGGTCTTCCCTCATCGGCTTCAAACCAACGCTGCGGTTGATACGGATTGAAGATCGTGAACTGCGGGGTGGCTGTTTTGCGTACCGCCGAGAACTCATTGGGCACGGCCCGGAGGATAGTGTCCCTGAAGTAACGCTCTTCGTGAAGAGTTGATCGTATCGAGAGAGAGCCGACGAGCGATGCGAGGTTTCCAAGGAAGCTGGTGAGATCCGACTGGTCGGTTGACGGGCCCAGCTTAGATCTTCCCTGGATCACAACCCGCGGATCGGCCGACTCACGCGATATCAGCTCACGCCCCGTCAGTGGATTGACGGTGATCATGTACTTGCCCAGAAACCACTGGTAGACGCGGAGGCTTCCATCCGGCCA
>JBEGMZ010000488.1:0-9661 GCA_041182745.1 Acidobacteriota bacterium | reverse complement strand
GATTGGAGCTCAGCCGGTGTCAGCAGCTCGAACTCGATCTCCCGCTCGTACCGGCCATCGGGCGTGTGGTGGTTCTCAAACCAGGCGGCCTGGACCGCCGCCAGCGGCAGCTCCGGCGATGGTGGAATCTGGCTGCCATCGACGGCGACCACCGGATTGTTCGCCAGCACCCGCGCCGCCCATCCCCGCGCCTCTTCGTGGTGGCGAAAATCCTCACTAAAGCTGACCCGCAGCCTCTCGGCATGGTCAACCTCCGCCGTTGGTAATGCTCCCGGCGCTTCTTCCGCTCCGATCACCGCCAGCATCTCCGCGCTGGTGAGACAACTCAACCGCTCAAACGCCCCGGCATACTGATCCCGTTCCGTCTGCCAGCGCAGCTCGAACTGATCGATCTCATCCTGCCGCTGCTGCAACTGCTCGATGATCTTTGGCAAAAATATCATCCCCCAAGTTTGGCTTTCACTCGCTGTTATGGCAAGCCAGTCGCAGCAATCCGGCATTATCTCACCCACTTCAACAGGGCAATCGCATTTTACTGCCAGCGGTCTTCGCCGCGGCGTGGCTTCGCGTGCGATCTTGCTGAGGAGAGGGAACGGATGACGGTTGGCCTCACGCGAAGGCGCGAAGCCGCGAAGGATGGTCTCCTGATACAATCTTTCTTCTTCGCGCCTTCGCGTCTTCGCGTGCGATCTCTCTGAAGGAACCGAATAGACCGGGATTGGCCTCACGCGAAGCGGCGAAGGATGGTCTCCTGATACGATAATCGGAAGGCCTTCTCGATCAATAATGCGATTGCCCTGTCCACTTCAAGGCCTGCTCCCGGCCAGGCTTCTACCTCGTGACGGCTTGCCTCATTCGGTGATATCCGTGGAGTCTCATTGCAGGGCTCAACAAAAAATTATTGCGTTGACTCACTGCTCTTTTTTCAACTATTATCCCTCCGAAGTGGACTAAATTGGAGTATAGTGGAAAATTGTGGAACGAGCGGGTCGCAGCTGATCGAAATCCGGGTCCAAACTCCAGATCCAGAGGGTTGTGAGCGTTCCGCAGTGAAGCCGTCTCAGTTGGGCCAGGGGGTGGGTGGCCAGTATCCGGCAGGAATCCGTGGGGATTCCATCTCCAGTTGAAGACAATGAGCGGCGCCTGAAGTTGGGTTGCGGGGATGGTCTCCGCCAGGTGTCGGATGGACCACGGGTTCGGGGCGGCCGGCCGTGGGTGGTTCTAACTTTAAATGGGCCGGGAAGCAGATCCGGGGGAAGACTTTGTTTCGAGGAAGTTGCGAAACTCGCATGGATGACAAGAGCCGGCTGAAGATACCTTCGGCCTTTCGCCGGGTCATCGACGAGAACTTCCCCGGAGGTGAGTTCTTTGTCACCAGCACCACCGGAGATCACGCCCGCGTCTATCCGCTCGCGGTCTGGAAGGAGAAGGAAGAGATCGTCCTGCGATTGCCGAGTGAGAATCGGGTCAGGAAGAAGATCCTATATCACGCCTACTACTATGGGCAGGAACAGCAGATGGACACGCAGGGAAGGCTGTTGATCCAGGCTCCGTTGCGAACCAGGGCCGAGCTTCAGGGTGAGGTGATCGTGATCGCCCAGGGAAACTTCCTCGAGGTCTGGAACAAGGAGCGATTCCACTCCGTGCTGATTGAGGGAGATCCGATTACGCCGGAGGATTCGCAGGTGCTCGAGGGGTGTGGATTCTGAGAGGCGGATTGATGGAACGACATCGTCCGGTGATGCCGGAAGAGGTGCTGGAGCTGCTCTCACCGGGGAGGGGGGGCGTGATTGTCGACGGCACGCTTGGAATGGGTGGCCACTCCGGCTTGATTCTGCAGCACGCGCCTGAGGCGCGAGTGCTGGGACTTGATCGGGATGCCGAGTCGCTTGAGCTGGCGCGTGAGCGGCTGGCGCCCTTCGGCGACCGGTTCGAGGGGGTTCACGCGGACTACCGCCAGATCGCTCGGATCTGCGCTGAGCGAGGGTTGGAGCGGGTGGCCGGAATACTGGTCGACCTTGGGATCTCCTCGTGGCAGCTCGATACGGCCGATCGCGGCTTCAGCTTTCGGGCCGGTGAGAGTCGTGAGGCCGGAGCGCCGCTCGACATGCGGATGGATCGGTCGAAAGGTTCGACGGCGGCGGATCTGGTCAACCGTTTGAGTGAAAGGGAGCTGGCCGATCTTATCTACGAGTTTGGTGAGGAGCGGGCCGCACGGCGGATTGCGCGGCAGTTGGTGGTGGAGCGGTCGATTGAACCGATTAAGACGACCGAGCGGCTTGCCGCACTGGTGATCCGGGCGGTCAACCAGCGCGGATACTGGAAGATCCACCCGGCGACAAAGACCTTTCAGGCGCTGCGCATCGCCGTCAACAGAGAGCTGGAAGGGTTGGAGGAGTTCGTGGCGAACGCGGTTGATCTGCTTGAGCCGGGAGGGCGGCTGGTGGTCATCAGCTTTCATTCGCTGGAGGATCGGCTGATCAAGCAGGCACTCCGTTACCAGTCAGGCCGCTGCAGCTGTCCGGCCAGTCTCCCGCGCTGTGAATGTGGGGCAGTGGCACGGGTGGCGATTCTGACGCGAAAGGCGATGTTGCCGCGTGACGAGGAGATAGCAGACAATCCCCGCGCCCGGAGCGCGAAGCTGCGGGCCTGTCAAAAGCTGGAGCAGGTGCAATTTTTGGTTGATCGGTTGGCTGTTGATCAATTGGCTGTTGATCAATTGGCTGGTAAGGAGGAGGTAAGTGATGAGCAGTGCGAGAAACTATCGTCTGAAGATTAATAATGGGCCGGTTACCCGTCGCGCGACCGCTGTCTCCGCTCAAAGTCGAAAAAGAGAGCGCCGGCCACGCCCGAGCGCACCGGCAGGCGGGTTGCCGGTGATGACACTCATCATCCTCGCAGGTGGACTGATCACGACCTTCTCTCTGATCGCGCTCAACTACCAGTTCGATATTGATCGTATTCAGATCGCCGACGTCAAGCTGAAGGAGGAGGTTAATCACCTTGGCAAAGCGCAGCGGGCTGAAGAGATGAAGCGCGAGCAGACATTGAACGATGTCGAGAAGATGGCTCTTTCTGAAGCCGGTTTTTTCAGCCGGTCGGTGTCACCGGTAAGCAGTCGGAGGTCTGGCGGGGCTGCTGCCGAGACTGGTAGCACCGATCTGCTGAGTGGACAAAGCCCGAGCGGGCGTTCGCCATCCGAAGAGGGCGTTTCGCGGCACGGAGTTGACCAGAAGGCGGGCCGACGTCTTGAGGGTTCGGCGTTCCGGGAGTGGCCGGAGTCGGAGCGGGCTCGAACCCAGGCCGTGGGTCGTGATCGGGCGCCAGGCCGTGATGATCACTGAGAAGTGACGTTCGGAGCAGACCGGAACGGGGTGAGGGGTTATGGTTCAATCGGGCAGGCCCGGAAGTTCGGGAAGCGATGGCGTTTCGCGTCGTCGTATCATCATAATCGGTCTCCTGCTGATGGCCTGGATGCTGGTCATCATCATTCGACTGGCCTGGGTTCAGGTGGTCGATCACGACTACTATGTCCGTGTCACCCAGATTGAACAGCGGAAGAAGGAGAAGACCGACGGGCTGCGCGGCTCGATCATCGATCGAAATGGAAGGGTGTTGGCGATGAGCGCCTTCTTCCAGTCGGTTCTGCTCGACCAGGTAGCCTTCAATGAGATTCGCCTCAGCCGGAAGGAAGAGAAGGAAGGGAGGAGGCAGGAGCTGCTTGCGATCAGAAGGTCGAAGGCGATCAATGGCCTTGCCGGTCCACTCGAGATGAGCCCGTCCGAGCTGGCATCAAAACTGGTTGGTACAAACAAGCACCTCTGGTTGAAGCGCAAGTTGCAACCAGAGCAGGCTGAACAGGTGAGGCAGGTGATTGCTGGTCTGCCGGGGATCAGGCTGATCCATGAGATGGAGCGGACCTATCCCAATCAGGAGCTTGCTGCCCACCTTCTCGGTTACCTTGGCGTCGATGGTGACGGAACCAGGCAGATCGGTCGGGCCGGAATTGAAAAACGGCTTGAAACGCAGATGACGGGTAAGAGCGGTGAGACCGCGCGGTGGGTGAGGGCGAACGGGACACCCGTCGACATCGACTACATCGAGGGTCAGCCTGGTCTTAACGTCAGGCTGACGATCAATGCTGCTCTGCAGCGGAAGATCGAGTATCTGCTCCGGCAGGCGGTTGAGCGCCACGGAGCGAAGGGTGGTGGCGTGGTGGTGATGGACCCGGAGAGTGGCGAGGTTCACGCCCTGGCCAGCTACCCGACCTTCGATCCGAACCGGATTGATGCCAGCGTGGTGAGTGGCCCCGGCTACGTCAACCAGCCGGTGATGTCACCATACGAACCTGGCTCGATCTTCAAGATCATCACCTACGCTGCGGCGATCGACCAGGGAATTGTCAGGCCTGAGGATCTCATCGACTGCGGCAACGGCCAGATCTCGATCGGCCCGCGGGTGATCAGGGATACGCACTCCTACGGGGAGCTGACGGTTGAGGACTCATTTGCGAAGTCCTCCAATGTCGGAGCGATCAGAATTGCCCAGCGCCTCGGGCGGAGTACCTTCCACAAGTACATCACCGGCTTTGGTTTTGGCAAACCGACCGGAATCGAGCTGCCGGCTGAATCGTCAGGCATTGTTCACGCGCCGGCAAAGTGGCGGCCCGACTCGATCGGCTCGGTAGCGATCGGTCAGGAGATCTCAGTTACCCTTGTCCAGGCGGTCAGGGCGCTCGCGGTCATTGCCAACGGTGGGTACCTTGTTACCCCGCACCTTATCCTTGGTCTGGAGCGGCCAATGAGACAACCGGCGATCGAGCCGGGGGTGGAGCCGGTGATGGAACCGGTTCGTTCCGAGAGCGTGAAGGCCGAGCCGCTGGCGAGGAGACAGGTCATAACCGAGGAGACGGCCCGGCAGATGCGTCGCCTGATGGAGAAGGTCGTCACGCACGGAACCGGACGGGCAGTGCGGATCGATGGGTATACCGTTGCCGGCAAGACCGGAACACCGCAGAAGTCAGGTCGATCCGGCTATGGCGCCGGACAGTACATGCCATCTTTTCTCGGCTTTGCACCGGCGACGAAGCCGAGGTTTGCGATTGTGGTGATGATCGATGAGCCATCGGACGGCAACTACTATGGTGGTGTCGTCGCCGCGCCAGTCTTCTCGATGGTGGCTGAGGCGGCCCTGAGCGACAACGAGGTGATGCCGGATGAGACCGACTTTCGGGAGAGGCTTGACCAGCTTATCCGGCGGCACGTTGGAACAGAGCAGTCGGTGGAGTTCTCCGACGGAGACGATGGCGGTGGTGGCGGAGGAGCCGAATCCCAGGTGCTGGCGCTGATTCCACCGGCGATGGTTCCAGCCTCGAATCCGTCAGGGGGGCAGTCGCCGCCGGTCGCGACCCGGTTTGCTGTCAACCGAAGGCCGTCAGCGGTTCCGCCATCCGAGGCAGGGTCAACCGACCCTCTTTCGGCGCGGGTAATGCCCAACCTTCGAGGGGTGGGGATGAAGGCCGCGATGCAGGTATGCAATGAACTGAAGTTGAAGCTGAAGCTCAATGGAAACGGGGTGGTGATGCGACAGTCTCCACCGGCTGGGGCACCGGTTCGACCGGGAGGTGAGTGTCGACTTGAACTAGGGCGGGGTTGAAGAGGCGAACAGGAGTCGCGTCAGGGATGAAGAGTGTTCGAGAGATTGCCCGGCAGATTGGAGCACGGATCACTGGTCCGGAGGGTGATCCCGTTCCGGCCTCCGGTGAGCAGGCGGTGACCAACGACTCGCGGTGCGTCGTCGCGGGTGGGCTCTTTGTGGCAATCCGGGGAGCGCGAGTCAATGGCAACGATTTTGTCGGAGCAGCTTGTGAGCGTGGAGCGCTGGGGGTCGTCTCCGAAGAGCCCTCACCGGTCGGTTTTGAGGGTTACTGGCTTGAAGTGGACGACGCACGGGTCGCGCTGGCGCGTCTCGCCAACCTGATCTACGACCAGCCGTCAACCAGACTGGCGTTGGTTGGCGTGACCGGAACCAACGGCAAGACGACCACCACCTGGCTGGTCGAGTCGGTACTGCGCGCGGCTGGGCTCTCAACCGCGACCATGGGGACGATCAGCTACCGGATTGGTGATACCGAGATGGCGGCCGACTTCACGACACCAGAGGCGCCCGCGATCCACTATTTTCTGCAGCAGGCGGTCAGGGCCGGGGTGACACACGCGGTGATGGAGGTTTCGTCGATCGCGCTCGAGCTGCACCGGGCGGATGGTCTCCATTTTGCCGTTGCCGCGTTCACCAATCTGACCCAGGATCATCTCGACTTTCACCAGACGATGGAGGCCTACTTTGCCGCCAAGCGAAAGCTCTTCGACGGCAGCATCGGTCATTACCCTTTGAACGCGGTGATCAACATCGACGACCCCTCGGGGCGTCAGCTGGCGGACGAGTGGCGAGCACGCGGCGGGGAGCCCTGGAGCTACGGTCTGGATGGCGGGGCGGTGATCACAATCGCCGGGAGGCGCGGGGCGGCGTCGACTCCCTTCGGGCTCGACGGGCTCCGATTTACGGCCCTCACTCCGGCCGGTGAGATCGAGGTCGATTCGCCGCTGGTTGGTCGGCCACACGCGAGTAACATTCTTGGCACAATTGGAATTGGTCTTGCGCTTGGTCTCGAGCCGGAGCTGATTGCCACCGGCATCCGGCAGTGTCACGGCGTTCCGGGCCGCTTCGAGCGTGTCAGTACGCCGGATGACGATATCACGGTGATCATTGATTACGCGCACACTCCGGACGCTCTGGCCAATGTCCTGCGAACGATCAACACCGCACGGAGCGGGACACGTCATCCCGGATCATTAACGACCGTTTTTGGGTGCGGTGGGGATCGGGATCGATCCAAGCGACCACTGATGGGGGAAGAGGCCGGGCGGATGAGTGAAACGGTGATTCTCACCTCGGACAATCCGCGCCGCGAGGATCCGCTCTTGATCCTCAACGATATTCGGGTGGGGATTGACCGGGTTGGCCGGAAGAACTACAAACTGATCACCGATCGGCGTGAGGCGATCTATGAAGCGGTCACGACGGCAAAGCCGGGAGATGTGGTGCTGGTGGCTGGAAAAGGGCATGAAACCTACCAGATCCTGGCTTCCGGCAAGATCAGCTTTGATGATCGCGAGGTTGCCCGTGATGCGCTGCGAGAGCGGAGAGAGTGTCCTGGTCTGATGCCGACCGGCCGAAATTAATCAGATTTTAGTGAGGATTGGGGATGAGGCTGCGTGAGATTGCCCGACTCTGTGGGGCGAGTGAGATGCTCGGAGAAGAGGCGGCAAACCTCGAGCCGACCGGACTCTCGATCGACTCCCGGGCGGTCGGGCCGGGTGAGCTCTTCATTGCCGTTCCAGGTGAGAAGGTCGATGGCCACCGCTTCGTCCGGGAAGCGTTTGGGCGGGGCGCCTCGGCGGCGATGGTCGTCCACCACCGGTTTTTGCAGGCAGATGCCGCCCATGGCACGGCGACAGATGTACTGCCGTCGGATCTGCTTGACCGGCTGATCTTTGTTGATAACACAGTCTGTGCGTTGCAGCAGCTTGCCGCGCGGGTGCTGGCGGGATGGGGAGGCCCGGTGGTTGGTATCACCGGCAGTGCGGGTAAGACCACCATGAAGGATCTTACCGCCCACCTGCTGGAGCAGCGCGGGAGGGTTCTCCGGTCACCCGGGAACCTTAATACCGGTTACGGTCTGGCGCTGACAGTAGCCCGGATGATTCGGCGTGGAGCGCAACCCGCCGATTTCGACCTTGCCGTGATCGAGATGGGAATGAGCTCCTACGGTGAGATCGCCCGGCTGACCGATCTGGCGCGACCGTCGGTCGGGGTGGTTGGCAATGTTGGGACCGCCCACATCGAATTCTTCGGTACCTCCGATCTTGTCGCACGGGCAAAGGCGGAGATGGTTGATGGTCTGCAAGTTGGCGGCACGGCGGTACTCAACGCCGATGACGAACGGGTTCGGGCAATGGCGATGCGACGCTCTGACATTTCGACCCTCACCTTCGGGATCGCAAAGAGGGCTGATGTCATGGCAACCAATTTGCGGAACGCCGCGGACCTCCGTGGAACGTGGTTCGATCTGGTGACGCCACGCGGAACGGCAAGTGTTCAGTTTCCGCTGATTGGTGCCCACAACGTGGCCAATGCACTGGCCGCGGCAGCGGTCGCGCACCATTTCGGTCAGACGGCGGAACAGATTGCTGGCGGGCTGGCGACGGCAGCACCGACCCGGATGCGCGGGGAGATCTGTCGCTTCGCCAATGGCGTGACCGTCGTTGACGACACTTATAACTCGAATCCGGCCGCACTGCTTGAGGCGGTGCGGGCACTTGCCGGATCGGGTGGCGACCGCCGGCTGGTCGTCGTCGCCGGAGAGATGCTCGAACTTGGAGAGCAGGGGGCGGAACTTCACCGCCAGTGTGGACGGCAGGTGGCCGCTCTTGGAATCGGTCTTCTGGTCGGGGTGCGCGGACTGGCGGCGAGACTGGTCGAGGGGGCGATCGAGGCCGGACTGGTCGGCTCTGACCGGGCCATCTTCTTCGCCACGACCGAGGAGGCTTCCGCCACGCTTCCCGCTCTCATCCGACCTGGTGACCTGGTACTGATTAAAGGGTCGCGCGGAGTCCGGATGGAACGGATTCTTGAAGACCTTCGCGCCGCGTTTGGACCGGCTGGAGCCTGATAGTCAGGGGAGGGGGCTCCCACTGACGTCGAATGTGACTCTATGTTCTACTACCTTTGCTACGAACTGCTATACCGGAACCACGCGGCACAGTATCCGCTGCTGAAGATATTCAATGTCTTTCAGTATGTTACTTTCCGGACTGCCTACGCTGCGGTCACGGCGCTGGCGATCAGCCTCGCTGCCGGACCGCTGGTGATCCGCAAGCTCCGCGATTTCAAGTTCGGGCAGGAGATCAGATCCGAAGGGCCGGCCTCGCATCAGGTCAAGCGTGGAACCCCGACCATGGGCGGAGTACTGGTCATCGGCGCGGTGCTGCTCTCGACACTGCTCTGGGCCAACCTTCGCAATAGCGCGATCTGGATCGTGATGATCGGGATGCTGGGGTGCGCGCTGATCGGCTTTGCCGACGACTACCTCAAGATTGTGCGGCGAAGAAGCCTCGGTCTGACCGGTCGGCAGAAGCTGCTGGCCCAGTTTCTCGTCTGCCTGCTGGTTGGCGGGCTTCTCTTTCAGTTGACCGATTTCAGCCTTGTGCTCAATGTGCCGTTCCTTAAAAACTTTCGTCCTGAGTTACCCGTCCTCGTCTACCTTGGATTCATCGTCTTTGTGATCATCGGATCATCAAACGCGGTCAACCTGACGGATGGGCTCGACGGACTGGCAATCAGTGTCACGGTCATCGCTGCTTCGGCACTGACGGCGCTGACCTATGTGACCGGTCACGCGAAGTTTGCCGACTATCTCGACCTTGTTCACACGCCGGGGGTTTGGGAGGTAACGATACTGGGTGGGGCGCTGGTCGGGGCGAGCCTTGGGTTTCTCTGGTTCAACGCACCCCAGGCGGAGGTGTTTATGGGCGATGTCGGAAGCCTCGGGATTGGTGGCGCTCTCGGAACGATGAGCGTAATCATCAAGCAGGAGCTGGTG
>JBEGMZ010000487.1:0-3070 GCA_041182745.1 Acidobacteriota bacterium | reverse complement strand
GGATGCGGCGGCTGAGCATCATCGACCTCGTCGGCGGAGGCCAGCCGCTCTACAATGAAGATCATTCGCTGGTACTGATTGCCAATGGCGAGATCTACAACTACCGCGAGCTGCGCCGTCGGCTGATCGAGCGGGGGCATCACTTCCACACCGGGAGTGATTGCGAGGTAATTCTCCATCTCTACGAGGATCACCAGTCAGGATGCCTCGACTGGCTGCGCGGAATGTTCGCCTTTGCTCTCTGGGATCGCCAGCGAGGATCGCTCTTTCTCGCACGCGATCGGATGGGTGAGAAGCCGCTCTATCTCTACCAGTCAAAAGACGAGCTTCTCTTCGCCTCCGAGCTGGGGGCACTGCTGCGGTCGGGATCAGTTCCCTTCCGACTTGATGCCGCAGCGGTCAACGACTACTTCCATTACGGTTACGTCCCCGATCCGAAAACTCCGGTCGTTGGGGTACGCAAGTTGCCGGCTGGCCATTACCTGACAGTAAGGATGGATAGCTGGCAGGTGGAGGAGCGCTGTTACTGGCGAATGGATGATGCGCCCCCGCTCGAGGGAGATCCGGCAGTGCTGATCAGGCAGGAACTAGAAGCGGTCAGTGAGCTGATCGTCCGGGCAGATGTGCCGGTGGGAGTGGCACTGAGCGGGGGGATCGACTCGAGCGCGGTTGCCGCGCTCGCCAATCGGTACTATCCGGGGACGATCGAGGCCTTTTCGGTTGGCTACGACGGGCGTGAGAAGAATGATGAGCGAGGACTGGCGCGTGAGTTTGCCGATCACCTTGGCATTCCATTTCACGATATCACTCTGAGTGTGGAAGAGGTGGTGAGCGGTTTTGCGGAGCTGATCCGGAGTCAGGATGATCCGATTGCCGACATCGCCGGATCGGGCTACCTCGCGGTCATGAAGCTGGCCCGCGCACGAGGAGTACCGGTGATTCTTCAGGGGCATGGCGGGGACGAACTCTTTTGGGGGTATCCGTGGGCCAGACAAGCGGTGATACAGTCGCGCCGCAAGTTTGAGCGGGCCGGGGCTCTCCGGCTCTCCGACTATCTGGCCCTCCACCGGCCCACCTCATCCGGCCGCTCAGGGTGGCTCCGATGGCTGCTTGATGGCGGTGGGCTGCGAAGCTCGCTCTCTCAGTACCGGCGCGATACTGAGAGTCCGGCCGATCAGCTGGTCTTCTACGATCTCTCCCCGGATTTTCAGGCGGCCCAGCGCGGGATGTCAAAACTCTACACCCGTCAGTTTCTGAATTCACTCGCCGGGATGAATCCGACCGATCTTTTCCGACTGCCGGGAGGTCAGTTGGGTCGTCTTGATGAGATTGATGAGAGTACGCTGGAGGTGATGATCACGAGGCTGCTCTGCGCGACCTATCTGGTCGAGAATGGAGTGGCGCAGGGTGACCGGCTCAGCATGGCGGCGTCGGTTGAGCTGCGGCTTCCGCTGATCGACCATCGGCTGGTTGAGACAGTGATCGGGCTGCGCAAGACACAACCCGATGCCGGGCTCGTCCCCAAGTGCTGGCTCCGTGAAGCACTGAAGGGTATACTTCCGGACTGGGTTCTTGCCCGTCCAAAGCGGGGCTTCACTCCTCCCGTCAGAAGATGGCACCAGGAGATCTTCAGAGACCGTGGCGAGCGCCTGCCGGGTGGATATCTCGTCGAGATGGGAGTTCTCGCCCCGGCGGCGGCGGTCACCCTGGCGGCAGGTGACTTCCCGCTCGGTGTAACCGCGCCACTCTCGTTCAAGGCTCTGGTGCTTGAGGAATGGTGCAGGAACTTTGCGGCATGAAAACACCGGTTGTCTTCATCATCTTCAACCGGGCGGACACGGCACGGCGCGTCTTCGAAGAGATTCGTCGGGCGCGGCCGCCGCGGCTCTTTGTGATCGCCGATGGACCGCGTCCAGCGCGGGATGGTGAGCGGCAGCAATGTCTCGAAACTCGCGCGGTCATCGAGGGGGTCGACTGGGAGTGTGAGCTGACGACCGATTTCTCCGATCTCAACCTGGGATGTCGAAACCGGATCGCGACCGGACTCGATCGGGTCTTCGCGGAGGTTGAAGAGGCGATCATCCTCGAAGACGACTGCCTCCCTGACCCGAGCTTCTTCGGATTCTGCGAGGCTCTCCTGGCTCGATATCGCGATGACCGGCGGGTGATGCACATCGGAGGTTCCAACTATCTGGGTGGTCGCTTTCCGGAGCGGATTTCCCCCTTCAGTTACTACTTTTCAAGGTATAACCATTGCTGGGGCTGGGCAACGTGGCGAAGAGCGTGGGCCAACTACGACGCAGAGATGAGCCACTGGTCGGAGTTGCGTGACCGCGACGGTCTGACCGACATTCTGACCGGAGACGAATCGGCGGTTTCCTACTGGAAGCGGGCCTTTGATGAGGTCGCCGCCGGCCGGATCGACAGCTGGTCGCTTGTCTGGACCTTCTCCTGCTGGATCAACAGCGGACTGACGATTCTCCCGGCGGTCAACCTTATTTCAAACATTGGATTTGATCAGCGCGGAACCCATACCCGCAATCGGCATAGCAGGTTTGCCAACATGCCGACCAGTTCGATACCGCTGCCACTGGTGGATCCCTGGTTTGTGATTCGTAATCGGGAGGCTGATCGCCTCACACAGCGTAACAACTTCCAGGATGGTCCTTTGTTCAGATCACTGCGTCGAATGTTGACCCTCTACCGACTCCTCCGTCGTCGCCGATAGCACGCAGAGGGATAGCACAGAAAGAAGGATGATGCAGATGCCCGCGTCCGGAAAAGATATCGCCTGTCCCCTCTGTCGATCAGGGGATTGGACGCTGGTGGATCGGATCAGTCCGGACGATCTTGATCGACTCTACGATCAGCGGTTTGGCATCCGGGTCGCCGATCACTTTCGGGGGATAGGTGAGATCGGTCTTTACGAATGCGGGCGCTGCTTCCTCAGGTACTTCCATCCGGCGATCGCCGGATCAGCTCAGTTCTATCGAAGCCTGAACCGTTTTGAATGGTACTACCTTGGGGAGAAGGCGGAGTACCGGACCGCGGCCTCGCTGATTCCAGCCGG
>JBEGMZ010000486.1:0-3335 GCA_041182745.1 Acidobacteriota bacterium | reverse complement strand
CGCCGCAATCGTGCCTCTGCTCGAGAAGGCAAATCGCAGCCTGCGGGCCGGAAGTTTTGCCGCTGGCAACCGCGAGTTCCTCGTCGAAAGTGGCAATTTTCTTGAGTCGGCCGAAGAGGTTGGCGGCATCGTGATAGGTGCGGTCGATCAGCATCCGGTCTACCTGCGCGACGTCGCGCGGATCGAGGACGGCCCGGAGGAGTCGGCCGATTATGTCGGGTTTGCCAGCGGACCTGGCGCGGGAGAAGATCGGAGGGCGACAACTCCCCAACCGGCTGTCACCATCTCGGTCGCCAAGAGGAAGGGCACCAACGCCATCCGGATTGCTGATCAGGTGCTGGCCAGAGTGGAAGGCCTCAATGGAACCCTCATCCCGGGCGAGGTACTGGTGACACCGACCCGCAACTACGGTGAGACGGCGAGCGATAAGTCGAATGAACTGCTGCTTCACATGCTGGTCGCGATCCTCTCTGTCGCCGCGCTCATCTGGCTGACTCTCGGCCGGCGTGAATCCGGAATAGTTGCGATTGCGATTCCGGTCACCCTCGCCCTGACCCTTACCGTCTTCTACCTCTACGGTTATACGCTCAACCGAATCACCCTTTTTGCCCTGATCTTCTCGATCGGCATACTTGTTGATGACGCTATCGTCGTCGTTGAAAATATTGCCCGCCACTATCATCTGCCCGGCAATCGTGGCCGCTCGATTGTTCGGATCGCCGTCGAGGCGGTCGACGAGGTCGGCAATCCGACCATTCTTGCGACCTTTGCCGTCATTGCCGCCATCCTCCCAATGGCCTTTGTCAGCGGCCTGATGGGCCCATACATGCGCCCGATCCCGATCGGCGCCTCGGCCGCGATGATCTTCTCGCTTCTGGTCGCCTTTATCGTCACTCCGTGGGCAAGTCTCAGATTGCTGAAGCGGACGGATCAGCCTGATCCCGGCGATCCGGGTGTCCATGGAGCCCACGGAGTCCATGGAGTCCACGGAGAGGCCGAAGAGGGAAGGGCGACCAGGCTCTACCGCCGCTTTATGAACCGGCTCATCAACCAACCGCGCTGGCGAAATGGCTTCCTCCTGCTGGTCGTGATCCTGCTGCTGGCCTCAGTCTCGCTCTTCGGTCTTCGCCTTGTCCGGGTCAAGATGCTCCCCTTCGACAATAAGAGCGAATTCCAGATCATCATCGACACCGCCGAGGGCACGACGCTCGAGGAGACGGCCGCACTCACCCACGAGATCGGCCGCTTTCTTGGCACCGTTCCCGAGGTCACCAACTATCAGACTTATGTCGGCACCGCTTCCCCATTCAATTTTAATGGACTTGTTCGCCACTACTATCTGCGCCAGGGATCAAATGTTGCCGATATTCAGGTCAACCTTGTCTCCCGCGATCGACGTGACGCCCAGAGCCACGATATCGCGAAGCGTGTTCGCCCCCTGATTCGACAGATTGCCGACAGGTATCGGGCCCGAGTCAAGGTCTCGGAGGTACCACCCGGCCCCCCGGTACTCCAGACGCTGGTCGCCGAGGTCTATGGCCCCGATCCGCAGCGTCAGGTCGAGATCGCCCGTCAGATCCGTGATATCTTTGATCAGACGGCCGGTGTGGTCGATGTTGACTGGTATGTTGAGGACGACCAGATCCGCTATCGTTTTGAGGTCGATCAGGAGAAGGCTGCCCTCAGCGGTGTCACCAGGGAACAGATCGCGACCACCCTGCGGATTGCAGTCGATGGACTCCCGGTCGGAATCGCTCACCAGTCGGGTGCGGTGCCGGACGGAGAGCCGGTTGAAAAGGAAGATCTGCCGATAGTCCTGCAGCTGCCCCGCGCAGAGCGCTCAAGCCTCGATGACCTCGGAAGCATCCGTGTCAGCGGAGATCGCGGTAACCTTGTGCCACTCGCTGAACTCGTCCGCGTCGTGGTCGGGAAGAGTGAGAAGAGCCTCTACCACAAAAACCTCATGCCGGTCACCTATGTCACCGGTGACGTCGCCGGGAGCGAGGAGAGTCCGGTCTATGCTATCCTGAAACTGAACGCGGCGATCGATCGCCTCACGCTCCCCGAAGGCTACCGGCTGGAACGCTATGTCGCCTCGATGCCACCAGGCGATCAGAAGTATGCCATGAAGTGGGATGGTGAATGGCACATCACCTACGAGGTCTTCCGCGATCTTGGTCTGGCCTTTGCCGCCGTTCTGATCCTTATCTACATCCTGGTCGTTGGGTGGTTCCAGTCCTTCCGGACCCCGTTCACCATCATGGCGGCGATCCCCTTCTCACTTGTCGGCATCCTGCCGGCCCACGGACTGATGGGCGCTTTCTTCACCGCCACCTCCATGATCGGATTCATTGCCGGAGCTGGAATCGTTGTCCGCAACTCGATCATTCTGGTCGACTTTATCGAGCTACGGTTGAAACAGGGAATGCCTCTCGCCGCGGCCGTGGTCGATGCCGGTGCTGTCCGCTTCCGACCAATGATGCTGACGGCTGCCGCCGTCGTCGTTGGGGCGATCGTCATCCTCTTCGATCCCATCTTCCAGGGACTGGCCATCTCGCTTATGGCGGGTGAGATCGCCTCACTCCTTCTCTCACGCATGACCGTCCCAATACTCTACTATCTCAGTGAACGAAAGAGACATCCTGTTGTGGAGGAGATATGAATAAGTTAAATACCAGCCTGCCAGGCCTGCTGCTGATCGTCATCACCTCGTTGCCCGCCGTGACGACCGCCCAGCCCCCCGCTCAAAAGCCAGCCGCTCAATCCGGACAGGGCATGAATACTGACCATCGCCAGGACATGCAGACGATCCACGCGCTCTTTGACGCTCATAAGAAGATCACCCGGCAGGTCACAATCACTGACGATGGAGTTATCACACTGACTGAGTCGAGCGACTCAACGGTGCAGGCGATGATTTCAGCCCACGCCCAGGCCATGAAGCAGCGGCTTGAGAAGGGCCAGCCCATCAGGCTGTGGGATCCCCTCTTTGCCGCACTCTTCGAAAATGCGGCCAAAATTTCGATTGAGATCGTTCCAACCGCCCGCGGGGTCAGGGTCACCGAGACGTCGAAGGATCCTTATGTCGCCAGTCTGATTAAGGCTCACGCCGCCGGGGTTTCCGAGTTTGTTCGCGACGGCGCGGCCGTTATGCACAAGCCACACCCGCTTCCAGACCGGAAATGAGACCCAGGCGCCGAGGGCAATCGCATTTTCCGGCCAGCCAACTTCGCCGCCGCCTGGCTTCGGGTGCGATCTCTCCGGCAAGACCGTACGGATTACTGTTTGCCTCACACGAAGTCACCAAAGATGGTCTCCCGCTTCAATCTTTCTTC
>JBEGMZ010000485.1:0-5052 GCA_041182745.1 Acidobacteriota bacterium | reverse complement strand
CCAGGACTGATGGAGACGATGAAAAAAGTGAAAAAGATGGAAAAGATGGAAAAGATGGCGAGAAGCCAAAGAGACGCGGAACGTTCCGAAAGATCGTGACCGCACCAGTCCGTCTTCTGGTCGGTATCTTCAGGCGAGGTGACCGTGATTCACTCGCCATCCGCAACGCGAAGAGCAGCGATATTGACCGGTTGAAGCTCCTCCCGGTTCAGCGAACCCGCGGATCAGAGGAGATGATGGCTGACACCGGTCAACCGGTTGATGCCGAAGCGACGGTCGCGCATCGCGCCGCCCAGAACCTCTTTGATGACGCGGTCAACCAGCATGAGCGGGGGCGGGTTGAGTCGGCGATTGAAAAGCTGACAGCGGCGCTGGTTATCGCGCCGGACTTTGCCGAAGCCTACAACATGCTCGGAGTCTGCTACGATCAGAAGCATCAGTACCCGGCTGCTCAGCAGGAGTATGAGAAAGCACTCAAGCATGATCGCACCAATGCCCGCTACATGAACAATCTCGGCTACTCCTTCTACCTTGCCGGCGATGATGGTCAGGCGATCAAGTGGTATCGCCGCGGGCTCAAGGAGGCTCCTCAGGACAAGCGGCTGCATAACAATATCGGGATGGCTTATGGCCGCAAGGGCAACATGCCGAAAGCACGCGAGCATTTCATCATTGCAGTTGGGGAGACCGGCGCCCATCTCAATCTCGGCTATCTGTTCAATCAGAAAGGTGAGTATGAGGAGTCGATCCGGCAGTACCAGCTGGCATTGAACGCGCAGCCAGACTCATTGCCAGCCCTTGGCAGCCTGGCCCAACTCTATGAGCGCACCGGACGGCTGCGTGAATCGGCAAAGGTCTCTGAGCAGTACCGTCGGGTGGTAGCGATCAATCAACAGAAGGATCAGTCAGTCGAACAGGAATAGTGGCTGCTCCAGGATCGGAGAGTGGTATGTTTGACGACAGCCCCGGGTACTCGTCGATTGGTGGATTTGCCCCCCCCCTCCCGGAGTCGATCGAGGAGACAGGACTCTCGTTCCAGTTTCTGGCCGATCTGACCCTCAAAGTGGCGGCCATTGAGAGTACCGTCACCACGGGACAGGTTGCCGAGCGGCTGTGCCTGCCGCTGCCGCTGGTTGAACAGCTGCTGCAGCACCTCTACCGTGAGAAATTTCTGGAGGCGCGGGGCGCAGTCAGCTTCAGCTCCAACCGTTATGCGTTGCTGGATCGCGGTTGGGATCAGCTGCGTCGCCTGACCGAGATCTCGGGGTATGTTGGACCCGCGCCGGTCTCGCTCAACGCCTACAGTGCGCTGATGCGTTCCCAGGCCCAGCCGGAGGAGAAGGTCGGAGAGGAGCAGGTCGCGCATGCTTTTTCGGATCTGGTTCTCCCCGAAAGCCTGCTCCAGACTCTCGGTTTTGCCATCAACTCGCGGCGAAGCCTCTTCATCTCCGGAGTCCCGGGTACCGGAAAGACATCGATCGCCGAGCGGGTAAACTACGCGCTCCAGGCGCCGATCTGGATTCCATATGCCATCGCAGTCGATGAACACGTCATCAGCATCTTTGACGCTCACAACCACGATCGGACCTACGATGAGGAGATCTTTCCCGAGTATGACCGGCGCTGGTTGCGGATAGTGCGTCCGCTGATCATCGTTGGCGGAGAGATGACCCTTGAGAGCGCTGATCTGACATATGATCGCGCCTCCCGTTTCTATGAAGCCCCATTCCAGATCAAGGCCAACTGCGGGACGCTGGTGATCGACGATTTTGGAAGGCAGCGGGTTGAGCCGGAGGAGTTGCTCAACCGCTGGATCGTGCCGCTTGAGCGGAAGGTCGATTTCCTGACGCTCCACACCGGGAAGAAGATCAGCGTGCCATTCGAGCAGTTGGTCGTCTTCTCAACCAACCTTGAGCCAAGCCGTCTGGTCGATGAGGCCTTTCTCCGCCGAATGGGTTATCGGGTGCGGATCGAGCCACCGAATGAATCGACCTACCGCCTGATCTTTGAAAGGTATGCCGATTCGGCCGGGGTTGTCTATGAACCATCGCTTATTGACCACCTCTTCCGGAAGTATGCCGCAGAGCGACGGATCCGCAAGGCCTGCGAGCCGCGGGACCTGATTAATCGGTTCCTCGATATCTGCCAATTCAAGGGATTGCCGCCCATACTTAACGAGGAACTGCTCGACCTGTCCTGGAACAACTACTTTGGAATGGCCCACGATTGAATGATGATCCTGGTGGGTGTCGATCCGTAGGGGGCGGTAAAAGTGAGACCTGCGGTTCCAAATGTGTGACGAGGCTGTTCTCACAGCTGACTGAGAGCTGGTGCGGGTCGCCGGGCGGGCTCCTGGGCCCAGGCGTCTCGTCCTCACACCCGGTGGCTTATTGATGGTCTCTGATTGAGGCTGGGGCGGGGATAACGGTTAGATTGGGTTCGATCGGCTAAAGGGAGTTTTGAGATTGAGCAAAGTGCGGTCAGAGTGGCTGCGGCGGACAATCTGTGCGGTTGGGCTGGTCGCCCTCGCGACGGCCGGGCAGGTGGTGGCGCAGCCGTCAGCATCCGCCGATGGCTCATCATCCGTCACCGTCATTCTTCAGGATGGTTCCTCCTTTGAGGTCGATCAGCTGCGTGAGGCTGGGAGCCGTTTTATCTATCGAATAGGCGGCATGCAGGGCTTTCTGGAGCGGGCGGAGGTTGCCGGCATCAGGCCGACCGATGGTCAGCCGGTCGATTCTCTCGTCGGATCGGTGAGGGTGGAAGGGTTGGCGTTTACGACCGGTCACCGTGGCCTCGATCGGCTGATTGTCGAGGCAGGCTTAAGGCACCGGATCGATCCGCTGCTGATCTATCTGGTGATGCGTGAGGAGTCGGGCTTCAACTACCGGGCTGTTTCCCGTGTCGGGGCACGTGGACTGATGCAGTTGATGCCAGCGACGGCCCGACGCTTCGGGGTTCGCAATATCAACAATCCGCAGGAGAATATCGAAGCTGGCACGCGCTATCTCCAGCTTCTGATCGACACTTTTAGTGGTGATGTCAACCTTGCGCTCGCGGCCTACAATGCGGGTGAATCGGCTGTCTGGCGTTACGGCGGACGAATTCCGCCTTACCCGGAGACTCGCCGGTATGTCTGGCGAATCAATACGGCCTACAGGAAGATGAAGGTCGAATAGTCGGGTGGCTGAGAGACACAGTGAGAGATGTGGTAGGAGGTCATATGAGGGAACTGCTCAAGCTGGGCTTGCTGGTGGTGGTGCTGGTTGTTCCGGCGGATCAGGTTCTGGCGCAGGCTGGTGGTGCCGGGCGTCCGCGTGAGCTGTTGACGAACGAATCGGTGATCGATCTCTCCCGTGCCGGGTTTAAGGAGCGAACGATCATTACGCTGATTCGGACCTCGGAGACCGCATTCGACATCTCGACCCTGAAGCTGGTCGAACTGAAGAGACGCGGTGTCAATGAACGGATCATCAGTGAGATGATCGAGCGAACCAACGCCGGAGAGGCCATGCGGCGCCAGACGACGCTGCGCAATGACGACTTCTTCTCAAAGGCGGACGAGGAGTTCTTCAAGGGGTCAACCATCTATCGGGAGGTGCCGACCGAGAAGCAGGCCCGGCAACGCGAGGAGGAGGCCCATATCTTCGGCTCACAGTCCGGGACTGAGAGCAGTTCGCGAACCCGCGGCTGGGGAGGCAACGGTGACCGCCAGCAGAGTACAGAGATGACAGGCTCCGCGAGCGTCAGAATATTGCGGCCAGCCGGAGACACGACCGGAACGACGGCGACTCCAAAGCTCGAACGACCGACGAAGCTTGACAACCGTGGTGTACTCGACCTGGTTCAGGCCGGCTTTTCGGAGGGGACGATCGTTCGCAAGATCGAACTGGCCCAGGTCGATTTTGATCTCTCCCCATCCGCACTCGGCGAGCTCAGGCAGAATCGGGTAAGCGATCGGATTATCCGGGCCATGACATCGGCGATGGATGAATCGAAATGAGGGCCGGGGTTCTCCTCGCGGTACTTCTGCTGCTGCCCGGCCAGTCCAACGGACAGGCTCCGGGAAGACCGCCCGGGGGCGTTGGCACTCCACCCTCCGAGGGTGTCATTGCGATCGACACGACCGAGGTGCTCCTGCCGGTGACAGTTCGTGACGAAGCCGGACAGCTTGTCACCAGCCTCACGGCCGATAAGTTCCAGGTCTTTGAAGATGGCCTCGAGCAGCCGATCAGTTCATTTACGCTCAGACGAATGCCGGTTCACGTCGTGATGCTGATCGACACGAGCAGCAGCGTTCTGCCGGAGCTCGAGGATTTCAAAGCCTCAGCCTGGCGATTTATGTCGCTTCTTGATCCGGCGGATCGAATCTCGCTGATAAGATTTGATGACCGGGTCGAGCTGGTTCAGGACTGGACTTCGAACCGCGCGACCTTGAAGCGAGCCCTCAATCGTCTGACTACGGGGATGTTCACCCATTTCAATGACGCGCTGTATCTCGCTGCCCGGGAGCAACTCGGCAGCGTCACCGGTCGCAAGGCGATCATTGTCCTGACCGATGGCATCGACAGTGGCAGGGGTGGAGTCCGTTTCGAGCAGGCTTTTCGCTCGATTGTGGAGGAGGAAGTACCCGTCTACGTGCTCTCCAAGACGCGAATCCAGAGCAGTCAGGAACTGGAGCAGCTCCGGTTTTACGAACAGTCGAATTCGGCGCTCAACCGAGTACGGATTGACGGAATCCGAATGACGCTCAGTCAGCTTGAGGCAAGTGAACGCAGTCTGGCCCGCCTCGCCGAGGAGACGGGAGGGAGGCTCTTCCTGCCTGATCGTTTCGACCAGCTCGATACGGTCTACCAGCAGGTGGCGGATGAGTTGCGCAGCCAGTATCTGATTTTCTATACTCCAACTGACGCTGCTCGTGACGGTCGTTACCGGGCGATCAGGGTTAAGGTGAGGCTGCCGCACCTCCGCGTTACGACGCGGTTTGGATATTATTCTCGTTAGCGATCTCACCGCGTGGTGTCCCTTTTGAGGAGGGCGTCCCTCTTCCTC
>JBEGMZ010000484.1:0-3155 GCA_041182745.1 Acidobacteriota bacterium | reverse complement strand
GAGCTGGCGACACTGTTTCATCCAGCGTTGCCGGGAAAGAGGTTTCGGACGGCCCGGACCCCGTTGCGCCGAACCAGAGTCGCGGCGCCGGAGTATGCGAAGGTCGAGGATCTTGCCTTCTGTACTGTGACCCAGCTGGCAGAGCTGATCCGGACGCGGCGGGTGACCTCGCTTGAGCTGACCGAGATGTACCTGGCGCGATTGAAGACACTGGGTGAGCGGCTGCTCTGTGTCGTAACCCTGACCGAAGAGCTGGCGCGACGCCAGGCGGCAGAGGCCGATCGTGAGATCGCCGCTGGTCGCTACCGTGGTCCCCTCCACGGCATCCCGTGCGGGGTGAAGGACCTCTTCGCGACGAAGGGGATTCCGACCACCTGGGGAGCAGAACCCTATCGCGAGCAGATGATCGATGCGGACGCCACGGTGATCGAGCGGCTCCGTGCCGCCGGGGCGGTACTGGTAGCCAAGCTCTCGATGGGAGCGCTCGCCCAGGGCGGGCGCTGGTTCCGGGGAATGACCCGCAACCCCTGGCAGCCGGATGAGACGACGATCGGATCGAGCGGATCTTCAGCCGGCTCGGCGGCAGCGACTGCGGCCGGCCTTGTCGGGTTCGCGATCGGCACCGAGACGCTCGGCTCGATCGTCTCCCCATCCGCCCGCTGCGGCGTGACCGGACTCCGGCCAACCTATGGCCGCATCAGTCGCCACGGTGCCATGGCGCTCAGCTGGACAATGGACAAGATCGGCCCGATCTGCCGTGGCGTCGAGGACTGCGCCATCGTCCTGCACGCCCTCTACGGCCCGGATGGTCGTGACCTCACCGTCGGTAACGCCGCCTTCAACTGGAATCCCCTGCGTCCGCTTGGTCGCCTGCGTATCGGCTACCTGAAGAACGAGTTCGAGCAGGGTGATGAGAAACGAAGAGCCCTCTACCGTGCGGCCCTCGAGACCCTGCGCGCAGCCGGCGCTGACCTGCAGCCGCTCGAGATGCCAAAGTTCGAGACCCAGGCGCTGCGGGTCATTCTGAGCGCTGAGGCGGCGACCGCCTTCGATGACATCACGCGTGATGGGCGAGTTGGACAGCTTTCAGGTCAGGGGCCGGGTGACTGGCCTAACACATTCCGCACCTCCCGCTTCATTCCTGCCGTCGAATACCTGCGTGCGCAGCGGGCACGGCGACTGCTGATGATCGAGATGGATCGGCTGATGAGTGGCTGGGATGTCTTCGTCTCACCTGCCCCCGGCAGCGCCAGCCTCCTGATCACCAACCTGACCGGCCATCCGGCCGTCGTCACCCCCTGTGGATTGATCGACAATCTACCCCAGTCGATTATGTTCACCGGCAACATCTATGACGAGGGTTCGCCGTTGCGGGTCGCACTGGCTTATCAGCAGGCAACAAACTGGTCGACCCTGCGACCCGGGATCTGATCTCTCCCTTCTCTTACCGAAGCAAAAAGGAGTAATTTCTATGATACAACGAGGAATAGTCATACTTGACCGGGCATTCCGTTCCACTCTCGCGCTGGTCGGGCTGCTGCTGCTCGCCCCGCTCTTCACCGGTGACGCGGTGGACGCCCAGACCCGTGGCCAGAGTGGGCCGCCTGCGGACGGCAAACTCCGCATCATCGCCTTCGGCGCCCATCCTGACGACTGCGAACTCCAGGTCGGGGGAGTCGCCAGCCTCTGGGCCGCCCAGGGACATCACGTCAAGCTGGTCGCGGTCACCAACGGTGACATCGGCCACTGGCGCGAAGCCGGTGGACCGCTTGCACTGCGGCGAAAGAAGGAGGTCGAGGAGACGGCCCGCATCTATGGGACCTCGGTCGAGGTACTCGACAACCACGACGGCGAACTACTGCCAACCCTTGAAAATCGCCGCACCCTGATCCGTCTCATCCGCGAATGGAAAGCCGATCTTGTTCTCAGCCCGCGCCCAAACGACTACCATCCGGATCATCGCTATACCGGTATTCTCGTCCAGGATGCCGCCTACATGGTGACGGTTCCATTCATCTGTCCTGAAGTGCCGCCGCTTCAGAACAATCCGATCTTTATGTACTACACCGATCGGTTTATGAAACCCAACCCGTCACAGCCCGACATCGCAATCTCGATCGACACCGTGATCGATCGAAAGCTTGACGGTCTGGCGGTCATGGAGTCGCAGTTTCTCGAAGGTGGAGCGAATGGCCACGACGGGCTCATGCCAAAAACTCCTGCCGACCGGGTACGCCGGGTCAAGGAGGTTCGCGACCAGCACGCTGCGCGTAACATCAATGTCGCCAATCGCTTCCGCTCCGTTCTCGTCGACTGGTACGGCGCCGGGGCGGCGGCCTCAATCAAGTACGCCGAGGCCTTCGAGATCTGTGAATACGGACGCCGACCCGACAAGGCCGAGCTGAAGCGCCTCTTCCCTTTCTTCAAGTAACATCCGGCAACGCTATAGTAAAAGGGGCCCGTCACCACAATCGTCGTGACGGGCCCCTTTTACTATGGCTTACCATCGGAACGGATGATCTCACTCAGGCGAAGGCGCTGAGACCGGTCACCTGGCGGCCAATTGAGAGCAGGTGGACCTCGTGTGTTCCCTCGTAAGTGTAGACCGACTCGAGGTTGCACATATGGCGCATAACCGAGTAGTCGGTGGTGATGCCATTGGCGCCAAGGATGCTGCGGGCCGTGCGGGCGCAGTCGAGTGCCATCTCGACATTGTTCATCTTGGCCATCGAGACCTGCACCGGATCCATCAGCTCGGCATCCTTCAGCCGGCCAAGCTGGAGAGCGAGGAGCTGGGCCTTGGTGATCTCGGTGACCATCCGCGCCAACTTCTCCTGGGTGAGCTGGAAGGCGGCGATCGGGCGATCGAACTGGATTCGCTGCTTTGCATACTCCAGCGCCGTCTGGTAACAGTCACGCGCCGCACCAACCCCGCCCCAGGCGATCCCGTAGCGTGCCTGGGTGAGGCACATCAGCGGGCTCTTGAGCCCCTTCGTACCGGGAAGCAGGTTCTCCTCCGGCACCAGGCAGTCCTGGAAGAAGAGTTCCCCGGTCACCGATGCACGCAGGCTCAATTTGTGGTGAACCTCGGGAGCGCTAAAACCGGGAGTTCCCTTCTCGACCAAAAAGCCGCGGATCGTACCATCATCAGTCTT
>JBEGMZ010000483.1:0-3334 GCA_041182745.1 Acidobacteriota bacterium | reverse complement strand
GTCTATGGCAAGGTCGTTCAGGATTCGTCGTTTGGGCACTACTTTGAGTTCGATCGCCACGGGATCACGCTCCTTGTCGCCGTCTATGGTTTTGTCGCTTCAGTCCTTCCCGTCTGGCTCCTGCTGGCACCGCGTGACTACCTCAGCTCATATATGAAGCTCGGATCGATCGCCTTTCTCGCGATCGGAATTTTCTGGGTGATGCCGACACTGCGGATGCCGGCGGTGACGCCGTTTATTGGAGGTGGCGGACCGATCATTCCCGGCAAGGTCTTTCCGTTCGTCTTCATCACGATTGCCTGTGGTGCCATCTCCGGCTTCCACGCGCTCGTTGCTTCCGGAACAACGCCAAAGATGATCGACAGGGAGACGCACGCCCGGTCGATCGGCTACGGGGCCATGCTCTGCGAATCGATCGTCGGAGTGATGGCGCTGATCGCGGCTTCATCGATGTTTCCGCACGACTATTTTCAGATCAATGTGCCGGTAGAGGCCTTTGGCAAGGTTGATGCGACGTTGCGCTCAATGGGATTCACTGAGTCGAACCTCGAGGCCCTCACGAGGGCGGTCGGTGAGGAGCGGCTGGCCGGTCGGACGGGAGGGGCGGTCAGCCTCGCGGTTGGCATGGCGCAGATATTCTCCGCGATCGGTGGAATGAGCGGTCTGATGAGCTACTGGTATCACTTCGCGATCATGTTCGAAGCGCTCTTCATTCTGACGACGGTCGATGCCGGCACCCGGGTCGCGAGATTTATGATGCAGGAGACGCTCGGACTCGTTCACCCGAAGTTTACGCGTACCGACTGGCTGCCCGGGGCGATTATTGCCAGCGTCCTCGCAGTGGTGCCGTGGGCCTACCTGATCTGGACCGGATCGATCGCGACCATCTGGCCCCTCTTTGGAATGGCCAACCAGATGCTTGCCTGCGTGGCCCTCTGCGTCGGGACAACGTGGTTGTTCAACCGCGGGCGTAGTCGCTACGCCTGGGTCACGATCACCCCGCTCGCCTTTCTGATTGTAATTGAACTGACAGCCGGATTTCAGAATATTCGCGACAACTATCTGCCACGAGGGTTATGGCTCAATATCACCATCACCGGTTTTTTGATGGTCGGACTGGTGGTGGTGGTGGTCGGCTCGATTCGGCGCTGGATCCGCAGTGGCAAAGTTTCGACCATTGATCAGCACCCGGAAACGGCGGTCGAAGCCAGCTGAACTAAGCCTGCGTCGACCTGCCTGCTCAGAACTGCACGGTTGCCGCACGGAAGGCAGCGACCGCCTGTTCGTATTCAGCCTGAATCTCGATCAGCTTGATACGGGCCTCGGCGGTGGCACGCTCCCGCTGGTTGACGAGAAACAGCGTGCTGTCACCCAGTTCAAATCTGGTCCGTTCGCCCTCCTCGAGCTGCCTCGCCAGATTGACCTCGGCCAGTGTTGCCAGATAGCGAGAGGTCGCAGTATTGATGGCCGAGATGGCATCAAGAACCTCGGTGGTGATCCGTTGCCGCTCGTTCGCGACATCGAGCGCCAGTTTCTGGATCTTGAGCGTCGCCTGAGCGATCAGGCCTTCGGCGGCACGTTGCCGGAGGGAAGACTGAAGCTCGCTCCCGCCTTGACGGTGCTACCGATGGAACCAATGCCCGTGTCGCGACCCGGGCTCACAACGAGATCCAGCGCCGGTAGTTTCTGGTTCCGGGCAAGGTCGAGGTCGATCTGCGTAATGTCATTGTTGATCGCCAGCGCCTTCAGCTCTGGACGACGATCGAGCGCCATCCGCTGGCCAGTTGACGACAGCTCGTCACTGTACGGAATCGGTGCGGCCATCGTCACGGGGGCATTGGCCACTTCCGGTATCGGTGATGGCATTCCATTTGGTGACCAGAGGAAGAGTGAGAGCTTGAAGGCGGTCTTCTGCAGATCCCGTTCCGCCTTGACCCGGGCCCCTTCGCGTCGCTGGACTTCGAGCTCCGCCTCGACCCCGTCGATCTCCGGCAGGTCGCCGGCGGTGACGCGATCACGAACCGCACCGGCCCGGAACTTTGCCAGATCGAGCAGGCTGACGGCCACTTCCAGCTTCTGCCGCGACCCGACCCAATCCCAGTAGGCATCTGCTGCCTTGAGCAGCAGCTCGAGACGGGTCTGCTGGAACTCGGCCTCCGCCAACGGCTCGCCAAGGAGCGCCTGCCGTTCGGCGGCGGACTTCTCGTTGATCAGGAAGCCGCGCAGCAGTGGCATCTTGAGGCTCAGAAAGTACTCGCCACCATCGCCCGTCGGCGAGAAAGGGGCTTTGATCTTACCCAGATTGTAGCGCGCGCCGGCGCCGATCTTGAGCCCGGAGCGGGTCAGAATCTCGATGCCGGCATCGGTCAGGTTTGAGCTTGCCGGCTTGCCGCGGAGCGTCTTCGGGTCAAACTCGGTATTGAATCGCAGATAGTCGTAGCCAGCAAAGATGAGCGGATCGAACGCTCCCTGCTTCTCCAGCCGCTTCGCCGAGGCGATGCGCCGCGAGATGTCGGCACCGCGCAGCTTTGGATGGTAGAGATCGATTGCCTTGATCAACTCATCGAGGGTCAGGGTTCGTGGCGTTGGTACTGCTGCCGACCCGCCCTGGATGGTCGATGCCGACTCTCGGTCGGCGTAGGGCAGTGGCGGATAGCCAAGCCGTTGCCGCAGCGCTTCCCGGATCGAGTCGGCCAACTTTTCCTGGCGGTCATCCAACGGGCGCGGTTCTGAAAGCGACGACTGGGCGGAGGTCGAAGCCGTCATAACAAGCAGAATCAAAAGCCCCAACAGGCCTTTCATCGAAGCTGGTCTGGTCTGGTCGCTCATCTACTTCTCGTCCTTCGCCTCGTCAGCCTTTTCAGATTTCTTCTCTTTTCCCTGACTGAAGTCCGGTCGTTCCTTATCCTTGATCGGTCCGCGGTTGATCGTTGGCGGGAAGGCATTAAACTGCCGCCAGAGTTCGAAGCCGATCGAGACGACATCGAGCAGCACCCAGCCATTCACTTCCGCACCGGGGCGCAGCTGATCGAGCTTTGGCCACGGCTCATCCTTCCCACTCCGAACCGCCTCCTCGTCCGGGACGACGATGATCCGGAAGCGGTTCTTACCGTCATCGACGGCATCGATCACTCTGATCCGGCCGGCAAAGGTTCCGACAGCGACCGACGGCCAGCCGACAAACTGGATTGCCGGCCACCCGGCGAAGTTGAGTCTGACCGCTCGGCCAACATCGACCAGCGGCGCATCGTAGTCGGAAAGGTAGAGCTCCACCGCCTGGTCAACTGACTCCGGCACGAGCAGCGCCAGCTGATCACCGGCCTTCACTGTCTCC
>JBEGMZ010000482.1:0-4320 GCA_041182745.1 Acidobacteriota bacterium | reverse complement strand
CAGCAATCTGCGCGGTGAGATTGAGTTTGAAGCTGTCACCTTTGAGTACAATCCAGGCCATCCAGTCCTCAAGAGCGTGAGTTTCCGCGCCCCGGCCGGATCGACGACGGCCCTCGTTGGGTCGAGTGGCTCGGGAAAGAGCACCCTGATCAGTCTGGTCATGAGCTTCAATCGACCGTTGTCAGGACGGATTCTCGTTGATGGGCGTGACATTGAAGAGGTTCGGATGCGTGACTATCGCTCGAACCTTGGCGTAGTACTTCAGGACAACTTCCTCTTTGATGGGACGGTGGCGGAGAACATCTCCTTCTCGCGCCCGTCGGCGAGCCGGCAAGAGATCGAAGCCGTGGCCCGCATCGCTCATTGTGACGAGTTCATTGACGGATTCGAGCAGAAGTACGACACTATCGTCGGTGAGAGAGGCGTAAGGCTCTCGGGCGGTCAACGTCAACGGATCGCAATTGCGAGGGCACTGCTTGCCGATCCACGGATCCTGATCCTTGACGAAGCGACCTCAAGCCTTGACAGCGAGAGTGAGGCGAAGATTCAGCGGGGACTTGGCGCGCTGCGCCGCGGTCGAACCACGTTTGTCATCGCTCACCGGCTCTCCACCATCCGCAGCGCTGACCAGATCCTGGTTCTCGAGGCGGGTGAGATCGTCGAGCGTGGCCGCCACGACGAGCTGCTCCAACTTGGCGGGCGATACCGCGAACTCTACGACCGGCAGTATAACTTTGAACAGGATCAGTTTATAAATCCAGGCGAGGACTTCACTCCAGAGCTGCCGCGAATCGAGCCGGAACAGAGACCAAGGGGTGGAGGGATGGGCTCGCTCTAAATCGTAACCGGCAACATTGGGACTCTGCATGGTGGAATCGCCGCTTGCCTGTTCCGGTCCTGGTTGCTCCTATTTTGACTGCTTCTATTTTGACTGGGAGGATCTCTCGATGGCACAGAACGAGCAGAATTTTGCAAACCATACCCGTTTTCACACCCCATTTCACAAGGTTGGTCTGCCACTGGTAGCCATCTACCTGCTGTGGTCTTTCTGGCTGCTGTTCAGTCAGCCGGGGCTGGCGAGTGGAATGAACCTCGTACTTGGCTTCGCTCTGGTCGTGACCTTCTTTTTGACGCGCATCTACGCCCTGAAGGTTCAGGACCGTCTGATCCGGCTCGAGGAGCAGCTGCGTTTTCAGCGGGTACTGCCGGCAGAGTTGGCAGCGCGAGCCGCCACGATCCGGGTTCCCTTCCTCGTTGCGCTCCGCTTTGCCCCGGACGACGAACTCCCGGAGCTGGTAAGCCAGGTTCTTGAAGGCAGACTCGCGCAGCCAGTCGATGTTAAACGGGCGATTCGGAACTGGCGCGGCGACTACTGGCGAGCATAGCAATGTTCAAGGATCGGCGCTTCGTCCCCATCTTCATCGTTGTCTTCGTCGACCTGCTGGGATTCAGCATCATTCTTCCGCTGCTTCCCTACTACGCTGGCGAGTTCGGCGCGAGCCCGCCGTTAATCGGCTTCCTGATCTCTTCCTACTCGATCTGTCAATTTGTTGCCGCGCCGATACTCGGTGATCTAAGCGACCGTTTCGGGCGAAGACCAGTACTGATCTACAGCCAGCTCGGCTCCCTGACCGGATTCCTGTTGATGGGGTTGGCGATCTACCTCCCGCATCCACTCTGGTGGCTCTTTCTTGCCCGTATCATCGATGGCTTATCGGGAGGAAACCTGACTGTCGCCCAAGCCTACATCAGCGATATCACCCGGCCAGAAGAACGCGCAAAATACTACGGGATGGTGATCGGTGTCTCTTTCGGCCTTGGCTTTCTGATTGGCCCAATGCTTGGCGGGTTTCTTTCACGCTATGGTTACGACGTCCCGGCCTACGCTGCGGCCGTCTTCTCGGCGGCGAGTATGCTGGCGACCATCTTTCTGCTTCCGGAATCGCAGGAGAAGCAGCCGGGTGAGCGGGGCGGGCTGATCGCCTACTACACCCGCGCTCTCGACTACCTGCGGATTGTCGAGCTGCGACCGCTGCTGATGATATTTCTCTTTATGTCACTGCCATTCGCGCTCTATGTGACAATGTACCCATTCTTCACCAAACTGCAGCTCAACCTGTCGGCAGAGCAGGCAGGATACTTTCTCGGGCTGGCCGGTTTTCTGGGCATTATCTGGCAGGGTGGAGTGATTGGGCCACTGGTGAGGCGCATTGGTGATCACCGGGCGTTGGTGCTGGGCCTGCTCTGCAGCGCAATCGGGATGTACCTGCTGACGTTCGTCGATGTCTGGTGGAAGCTGATCGGAGTAGCGATTGTCTTCTCCTTCGGACACGGAATCACGCGTCCTCCCCTGACAAGCATTCTGATAACCCGGGCACCGCCGGAGCGACGAGGTGGAGTTCTTGGGGCGACAACCTCGATTGAGAGCTTCAGCCGGATTGTTGCTCCGTTGATTGGTGGCAGAATCGTAGCCTTGAGTCCGCCGGCAATCGGGTGGATTGGGGGTATTTTTTTCACGATTGCCATGCTGATTGCCCTTATGCTCCACCGTCAGCACCAGGCGGATGAAGTGCGGAGGGCCGTCAGCGGCGGCTGATGAGGCCAGTAAAGTGGGGGCTTTATGAACTTGCGAATGATCAACAAGTCGGCTCGACTGCTGCTGATGATAGGCGTTCTGCTCGCCGGTGGAGCCGGCCGGACGACCGAAGCCGGATCAAAGTTGAACGGTCGGGCAGAAATTGTGCGGGACATCTATGGAGTGCCCCATATCTTCGCACCGACGATTGAGGACGCCGCCTATGCCATCGGCTACGCGCAGGCGGAGGATCGCCTTGAAGAGCTGCTGCGAAACTACCGCAAAGCTGAGGGTACCATGGCCGAAGTCTTCGGTGCGGAGTGGTATCGCCACGACTACCGCCAGCGCCTCTGGCGGCATGCCGAGATCTCGCGGGCGCGTTACGACACGATTTCGCCGCTCATGCGTCGGTCGGTTGAGGCCTACCAGGAAGGTGTGAAGCGGTATATGGCCGAGCATCCGGAGAAGGTTCCAGCGTGGGCTCCATCGCTGCATCCGGCGCAGGTGATCGCACTCGGACGATATATTATCTGGGGCTGGCCAGAGGGAGAGGCGGGGGCAGATCTGCGACGCGGAGGGATCAATCCCGATCCAGTTAACTACCGCGGGTCGAATCAGATGCTGCTGGCTCCGGCAAGAACCGCGATGAAGGCTCCGATCGCCGTGATCGATCCCCATCTTGGCTGGTATGGTGAGTTTCGCTTCTATGAAGTGCGGATCTATGCCGGTGACTTCAAGGTCTCTGGTGTCAGCATTCTTGGTATTCCATTCCCATCACTCGGGCACAGCCGCTGGGCCTCGGTCGCGATGACAACCGGTGGGCCTGACACTTCGGATGTGTACGAGGAGGAGATCGATCCGGCCAATCCCCGCCGTTACCGCTTCAAGGGTGAGTGGCGTGAGATGAGTGTGCGGCGAGAGAAGATCCTGGTTGATCGAAATGGCCGCCCGGAATCTTCCGAGGTTGAGCTGGAGTACACCGAACACGGACCGGTAGTCGCACGGCGGGGCGGTAAAGCCTACGCCATGGCCATCCCCTACGCGAACGAGGTCGGGATGATCGACCAGGTCTACCAGATGTTCACTTCGCGCAATCTCAGGCAGATGAAGCAGGCGCTCAGTGCCCTGCAGCTCATGTCGCAGAACATCATGGTCGGGACGGTCGCTGGTGACATCTACTACCTGCGAAACGGAAGGGTTCCGGTGAGGCCTGCCGGGTGTGATTCAACCCGGCCACTGCCCGGGGGAGGCGGAACCTGCGAGTGGAATGGAGTTCATCCGCTGGCTGACCTTGTCCAGATCACCAATCCGCCCCAGGGCTATATGCAGAACAACAACTGCTCACCAGCTTTTATGATGAAGGAGAGCCCGCTGCGTCCAGAGACTTACGCTGCTCGGCCATATCTCTTCAACGACGGGACGACGGCTCCGCATCAGCGGGCGGCAATGACGCTTGACCAGCTTCACGCAGCAGAGAAAGTGACCATCGACAAGGCGATCGATCTCGCCTACAGTCCACAGGTCTGGAAGGCCGAAGCGTGGCAGGCCCGGATTGAGTCAGCCTGGAAGGCGAGCGCTCCCAACGCTTCACTCACTGGTGACTCAGCACTTGTCTACCGTCAGATCGCAAGCTGGAACCGGCGCAGCGACCCTGACTCGACCGGCGCACTCGCCTTCTTCGCCTTCAAGTCATCACTCGAAACCCCAGGCCTGCGGCAGGCGGTGGAAGTGCCAGACAACCTGAC
>JBEGMZ010000481.1:0-5707 GCA_041182745.1 Acidobacteriota bacterium | reverse complement strand
ACTTACCGGCGCTTCAGGCGGTTCCAATAAGGCCGATTGGGGCCGTGATCACAACAATCACGGATTTACGATCTGGATGGCTGGCGGCGGTGTCCGCCCCGGCTACGTCCACGGAGCAACTGACGAGTTCGGATTCGCTGCGATCGAAGATCCGGTTCACGTTCACGACCTCCACGCAACCATTCTTCACCTGCTCGGCTTTGACCACGAAAGGCTGACCTATCGTCACGCCGGACGTGATTTTCGTCTCACTGATGTTCACGGCTCACTTGTCAGGCCGCTTATCGCCTGATCTCGCATTGGTTGAAAGTTGCATCCATCGCTCTTTCTTCAACTATTGCCGTTGGACAGTCGTTCGTCTGTTAAAAAAACAGATCGTACCCCGGATCAAGATTTTGACTGCTGAGCAGTATTTCTCGGATGTCATACGGATGCGAGTCCGTCCCGGTGAACTTGTGTCCGATTACGTCAAAGAGATGGGCGAGACCGCTGGAGTTGTCGATGTCGGCATCAACGATAAATGTCTGCTCTTCGACGTGCCGTGAGAAGGTCAGCTGAAGGTTGCCATACCGGTCACGTGTTTTGACACTTGCATCCAGAATGTGGTTGTCAAACTTTCGATGCAACGTGTTGTCCACTCGCTCGAACAGGTGTCCTGATTTCGTTGTGACCAGGTTGTGCAGCTCAGAGTCGACGTGGGCGTAAAATCGGGCTGGCTTGACCTCAATCAGGGATTGAACATACTCAAAGGTGCTTTGATGATTGCTGAGGATCGTTGCCTTCATCTTGGTGTAGATATTGAAGAGTCCAGCCTTGCTCAGGTCGTTCATCTGGACATAGTAATCTCGGGCCGATCTGTTTTCACCTGATGCGGATACCGACCTCTCCAGCACAAGCCTCAGGTCCGGTGGCAGCTCGTCGTAGGTGTCAAAGCGCACTCGGCTTACTTTATCTGGCTTAATTGGCAAAGTCAGAGCAAGTTCAAGGCTCCCATTGTCCTGTATTCTTACCAAGCGTGAAACAGTCCGATGCTTGTCTGAAGTTACCCGGAGGGAGTAGAGGCCAGGCATAATAGAATTTGCCGGAAACTCAATCTGGTTGCCGAGAAATATCTCTTTCCGGGTCGAATATCTCTCGCTGTTAAGCAGATGATGATTGAGTTCGACCCTTCCCGTATCCTGTATCCTCTCGAATCTGGTGTTTACAAGAACCAGCTTGACATCTTTTCTTACCAGCATTGTTGTTACCTCCGAGCGTGGCCGAATTAGCCGATCTGATAATCTTTGCCGCTTGCGCATCTCGGCGAAGTCACTACGCCTGTTTCACCTTAGCGGCGGCAGAATATTAACAAAGAATGGCCGGATTTGTACTATTGATCCCAGCCGAGAGCCGTTTGCGTATTAAATGCTCGTTAACTGCCGATTTACACGCCACTCGGTACTGCCTTCACTGAGCGGTTCCGGCGAATCGACCTGTATCGAGTGGCTAATCCGAAGACCTTACAGCTGGGGTCACGGCTCAATACGAAGCTGTAACGCAATGTTCAGTATGACAACCGCGAGCGGCTATCATACGAGCGGATCTCCGGTGAAATTCCTGCTTCGGTAGAGTAGGGTTGCACGGTCTCACTAACGTCTTAACCGTATCTTACTCGAGTCTGGTTGGAGTTAAATATCAGGATCAGGGCAGAAAGATTGCCTGCCGATCTCATCGCTGAATGATTCCGGCAGTGATTCACCGGATAAGACTGCCGGCTCATCTCAACAATATATTCGTCTTCCCCGGGTGAGGACGGCAATTTTTCTGAGCCCGGTCTTTGAATTGAATGCGGTTTGGCGCATAATCCAAGCGGTCGACCCTGCCTTCAACTTCAGTTATGACGATCAAGAGATGATGGATGACCAAGTCCGACATCTCCATACCTGAGGGATGTTTGGGTGAGGGGTCTTCCGAGCCCGGGGCGGGGAAGCCTCGTTCCACGTCTGTTTCAGCGGTTGAGCTGCCGGTTGTCCTGTCATTACCGTGTAGCGTGGGAGGTCAAGATGGAGAAGCTTATACTTGGTTGTCAACTCTTAGTCGCATTGGGATTGTTGAACGTCTGGCTGGTTCGGTCGGGCAAGCCTACGCCCTGGCGTGGTGGTCAGGCGAAGAACATGCGGGAAGAGTTTCAGGCCTACGGACTGCCGACCTGGTTTATGTGGGTGGTCGGTCTCTTCAAGGTCAGTCTGGCGATACTCCTGATTGCCGGAGTGTGGATCAATTCGGTCTCACAACCAGCGGCAATGGGTGTTTCCGTTCTGATGCTCGGTGCTATTGCCATGCACCTCAAGGTGGGAGATCCGTTGAAGAAGTCCCTGCCGGCGCTCTCCCTGCTGCTGCTCTGTCTGGTGACGGTCCTCGTCTGAGCTGACCGTCGACATACTGTTGAAAGATTGTCGGTGACACGCGCCACCGATCAACGGATCGTGAGCTTGTGTCTGCTGCTGACTTGTGCGAACGTCCGCCCTGGTGATACGAACAATAGAGCCCGGACAGGAACGAGGAGATTTCAATGAAGCTGTCAATGAAGCTGTCAATGAAGCAGATATCGACAATCTTTCTTCAGGTAGTTGTTATTTTCATCGGCATCGGAACCCTGGCTTTTCTGCTCTGGGAGCCGCACGTCGAGGGTCGGAATGTCCACGCCACCCTCTTCGAGATATATTTCAAGGATCCATTTTTGGCTTATGCCTATCTCGGGTCAACGCCTTTCTTCGCCACACTCTATCAGACCTTCAAACTTATCGGATACGCCAGGCAGGACAGGGCAATCTCGTCGACAGCGGTCAGCGCTGTTCGGATGATAAGGTATTGTGCGGTGGCGATTGTCTGTTTTGTCGCGGTTGGCGAGATCTTCATTCTGACCAGCAATTCGGATGACCACGCGCCAGGGGTGGCGATGGGGGTTGTCATCTCCTTTGGATCGATTGTGATAGCGGCGGTGGCGGTGGTCCTCGAGGGGGTTCTGCAGAGAGCTCTTACCTGGTTGCCGACCACGGAAAAGTCGACTCCCGGGGTCTGAAGAGTCAGGCCTGCCCGGTGTCAGGTGTCGTGGGGCGCAGAAGGGCCTGCTCATAGAGTCTGAGATATTCAGCCGTCTGGCGATTAAGATCGTACTTCTTCCGGGCGTTGGCGCCCGCCTGCGCGGAGATCTGCCGCCGCAGATCCCTGTGGTAGAGCAGTTCAATGGCTCTTGCCGCCATGGCTGCGCTGTCACGCGGTGGAACAAGGAAGCCATTGAATCCGTCGGTGATCTGTTCCGGAATACCCCCGACGGCGGTGGCGACGACCGGAACTCCGCAGCAGAGAGCTTCGATGATGGTGTACGGAAAGTTTTCAGCGCGCGCAGCGTGTAGAAAGACGTCGGCGGACTGGTAGAAGGTGGCGACTTTGACCGGGTCACTCTGATAGCCGGAATATCTGATTGTGACCTCGCCGCTGCGTTCGCTCCGACCATCCATGCCAATAATCAGGAACGTGATCCCCTCCGGGATAGCCGCTGAGGCAATCAGCTGCAGTGTCTGCTCAATGGTCGAAAAATCCTTGGATGGGTTCTGTCGTGCATTGTTAGCGAGGTAGAGGAAGACCGTCTCATTCGGAGGAATGCCGAGACTGAGCCGGCTTTTGGCGCGATCACCCGGTTGAAAGACTGACAGGTCGACACCTGGCGAGATGACCCGGCTGTCGACGATGGAGGACTTGAGGACCGAGCGGTTTGCCCGGTCAAGGAGCCATCCGGAGGGTGAACAGATGTGAAGGCGAGATGCCTGGTAAATCCGGGAGCGGACGGCCAGATTTCGACGGGTGCCATCGCGCTTCAAGCCCGGGTAGGTGGCGAGGTGCGGGCATTCGCCACAACCGGTCTCCCAACGCTCACAGCCGAAGGTGCTGGAGCAGTGTCCGGTCAGCAGCCACTCGTCGTGGAGGGTGACGAAGACCGGGACGTGTTGGCTGATCGTGGCGACCTCCCGGAGGTCGAAATAGTTTCCGTGCAGGTTATGCATATGAACTATATCCGGCGCGCTTGTGGGGAGGGAGAGGAGCCTTCGTGAGCCAGGGTAATCAAAGTCCTCATAACCGCGCTGCCAATCCAGCCAGCGGTCAAGTTCACTCAGATTGGCTGGCCATCCGCAGAGCCTGGCGGAGCGGGGACGGTTCTGCCGGTAGAGACGCTGTTGGTGTCGACGCCAGAAACGGGCCCAGAGATTTCGATCGGAATTGTTGTCGATCTCAATAATATGATCGTCGTCGATCGTCTTTTTGCCAACGGCGAGAAAGGCCTGATGCCCCTTAAGTCTCGATGAAAGATAGAGATCATAGGCTGCCTTCTCGGCTCCGCCGGAACGGTCAGAGGTACAGACCTGCAGGATTGTCATTGAATCGATGGGTTGTGGCGTTCGAGGGAGTTGCATTTTCAGAATGGTCAACCGTCCTGCTCCGTGACCGTGTGTCGATATTCTACCTTGTCTGGTGTCTCATCGGTTGATCGATCGTTACTACCAATTGTCACCGGGTACCCTGCTCAAGGGATGTTGTAAAGTTGGAAAAGTCCGGTTGATCGGTTTGAATACCGTGTACGTCCGTATATTGCACTTTAACCGTCAATTTTCGCAACAGCGTGGAGCTGGTCGGTGCGGTCAGTAGCTCGGGACTGACGCTGGTGGTGAGAGCATTTCTAATGCTGGGAACTTCGTTCTTCACGCAATATTACTGGGGACCAGCGATAATGGCCCTGCTCTTCGGGCAGGGATGATGAGAGGAGCATATGAGATTGAGAAGTGCATTCTGCCGGATAGTCCGGCTTGGTCTGGTGTCGATGCTGTTGGGGGTTGGCGTCAGTGCGCAGAGTGGGTTGACACTCTCCTTTGAGCCGCCGCACATGCTGGTGATTCACGGGGCTCATCTGCCGGGAGGAATGATACGAATCAACTACCTTGAGGCCTACTGCCGGGCCAACTCGACCGATGCCGACTGGATTGAGCATACGGTCATTCCGCACCGGGTTGGCGAGGTACAGCTGAGCGCCGACAGGAAGACACTGCGGCTCCGTGACACGCTCGCCGACGGGGTGGTAGTCGATCATACGGTGGCGGTGCGTGATGATGAGGTCGATTTCCGGCTTCAGGCACACAACCCCGGAAGGCGTCGCTCCGAGGCGCACTGGGCGCAGGCCTGCGTTCGACTCGGGGACTTCACCGGGTTCAATTCGGGAAGCCGGGAGCTCGACGACTACCTTGGCAAGTGCTTCATCTTTCTTAACGGCAGACTGGTCAGGTTATCCGATGTCCGGCCGTGGGCGCGAGAGGCACGATACACGCCAGGTCAGGTCTGGCCGGCGCCGGGTGTTCCGCGATCAGATGTCAATCCACGTCCGCTCAGCACGCTGACGCCGGATAATGGCCTCATCGGCGCCTTCAGCCAGGACGAGAAGATGATCTTCGCCACCGCCTGGGAACCATACCAGGAGCTCTTTCAGGGAGTGGCCCGCTGTCTCCACTCCGACTTTCGCCTGGCAGGGCTGGGCCCGGGAGAGAAGCGAGAGGTTCGCGGCCGGATCTACCTTGTCGCCAATGATCCGGTCGCGCTTCTGCGGCGCTACGCGCGGGACTTTCCAGAGCAGAACCGTAAGCGGTGATGAGAGTCCGGTCTGGGCCAGGGCGATCGCTTC
>JBEGMZ010000480.1:0-9003 GCA_041182745.1 Acidobacteriota bacterium | reverse complement strand
GTCAGAACCGGCGCCGAGCATTCCGGGGGTTCGTGTGTCGAGGATTACGCCCCCGGCGCCCCGACCGGTCGAGGCGCCTCCAGCCCCAGTTGCAGCTTCTAGCCTGGCGCCACCAGACGCCCCACCTGCCGCAGTTGAGGTACAAAATGAACCGGAGATCAAGCCACTGGCTCCGCCACCGCCGGGTGGAACCGTCGTCCGGAAACTGACTCCACCAACACGCCCGATGCCAACGCCGCCGCCGGCACCGCCCCGCGGCCGTGCTCCGGGTGGTGCGCCGTCCGGTCGTCCCGGAGAGACCACAAGGTTTGATCGCCCTCCCCAGTCGCGTGAGCCGGGTCGCGAGGCCCCGGGGCGCAACGTCCACATTCTTCCGTCCGGTGCCCAGCAGGTCAAGGTCTACATTCCACCGAAGGATCAGCGACCCCAGGGTCGCCACCAGAAGCGGAAGGAGCAGGAGGGCCACCAGAAGAATCTGCCACGCAAACAGGTTGGTGGCCATCAGCCGTCGGTTCCGGTTCCAGCCGTGCCGGCTGAGCTGAAACCGATCCGTCTGATCGAGGGTAGCACGGTGCGCGAGTTTGCCGAGAAGATCCAGGCCAAACCGCGTGACCTTGTGACGCAGCTCATGCAGCGCGGGGTGATGGCGACCATCAACCAGACGATCAAGCCGGAGATGGCGGTCGAGCTCGGGCGTCAATATGGGTGGGAAGTCTCCTTTGGTGACTTCGAGGACATGGTGATCGAGTCTGAATTTGAGATCACTCCCGAAGCCATGGAGGATACCGATCCGCGGGCACCGATCATCACCGTGATGGGCCACGTCGATCACGGCAAGACCAGTCTGCTAGACGCAATCCGTTCAGCCCGCGTCGCTGAAGGTGAGGCGGGTGGAATCACCCAGCATATTGGTGCCTATTCGGTCGAGGTAGCCGATCCTGAGAACGCGGACCAGCTGCGGCGGGTCGTCTTCCTTGATACTCCGGGTCACGAGGCTTTCACCATGATGCGTGCGCGCGGAGCGCGCGTGACCGACATTGTCGTCCTGGTCGTTGCCGCGGATGATGGCGTCATGCCACAGACGGTCGAGGCGATTGAGCACGCCCGGGCGGCCGGGGTGCCGATCATCGTCGCGATCAACAAGATCGACAAGCCGGATGCTAATCCGGATCGCGTCAGGAAGGAGCTTGCCGACCGCGGCTTGCTCTGGACGAACTGGAGTGGCGATACTGAGATGGTCGAGGTCTCGGCCCGCAACCGGCTCAATATCGACGGGCTGCTCGAGATGATTCTCCTTACGGCCGACATCATTGAGCTGCGCGCCAATCCGAAGCGGCGGGCGACCGGCACAGTGCTGGAGGCAAAGCTCGACCGCGGCCGTGGAGCGGTGGCGACGGTTCTGGTTCAGAATGGCTCACTCCACGTCGGTGATCCATTTATCGTCGGCAACTTCTTTGGTAAAGTGCGGGCGCTTATGAACGACCGCGGAGAGAGGGTTGAGGAGGTCGGCCCGGCGATGCCGGTCGAAGTTCTCGGCCTCGAAGGAGTTCCTTCGGCCGGTGACCAGTTCCAGGTGGTCGATGAGATTTCGAAGGCACAGCAGATCTCAAGTTACCGTCAAACCCATGCCCGCGCGGCAGCCCTCGCCCGAAGCGCGGCACGCGGACTCGATCAGCTCCGGACCCAGCTCGAGGCTGGCCGGGTGCGCGAACTGCTCGTTATTCTTAAGACCGATGTGCAGGGTTCAGTGGAGGTTCTCAAGGATACACTCCTCAAGCTCTCGACTGACAAGGTCAAGGTCCGGATCATTCGTTCAGATGTCGGCGCCATCACTGAGTCCGATGTGCTGCTTGCCAGCGCCTCCCAGGCGACAGAGTCCGGGGCGGTAACGGTTATCATCGGCTTCAATGTCAGGCCCGAGACCCGTGCCGAGGAGGTGGCGAGGCAGGAGTCGGTCGATATCAGACTCCATTCGATCATCTACAAGGTCGAGGAAGAGATCCGCAGCGCGATGCTGGGGCTGATGGAGGCGACCAGCAAGGAGACGATCATCGGCAAGGCCGAGATTCGAGACATCATTCGTGTCCCCAAGGTTGGCACGGTCGCCGGCTGTATGGTGATAAATGGCCAGATCAAGCGGACGGCAAAGGCGCGCCTGATCCGCAACAATGTGGTCATCTTCGAGAGCCAGATCGGCAGCCTGCGTCGCTTCAAGGACGATGTCAGTGAGGTTCAGCAGGGTTACGAGTGCGGTCTGACCGTCGACCGTTTCAATGATTACAAGATGGGAGACATCGTCGAGGCCTACCTGATTGAAAAGGTTGCCCCGACCGAGCTCTGAGGCAGCAGCCATGCAATTTCGACGAGACCGGCTCGCCGGACAGATCCGCGTTGAGATCAGTGCCATCCTGTCGCGAGAACTGCGCGACCAGATTGAGGGATTGGTGACGGTGACCGAAGTTCAGCTGACCCCGGATCTGCGCGAGGCGCGGATCCTTGTCAGCCTCTTTGGGAGCCCAGAACAGAAGTTGGCCACACTCACGGCCCTCAATGCGTCGGTGGGGGCGGTTCGACGGATGATCGGGTCCCGCATTCGCCTCAGGCATACACCAGATCTCCTTTTTGTGGTCGATCGAACGATCGAGGATGGAGACCGGATGGTCAGCCTGCTCGAGGAGGTTGGCCGCGAGCAGCGTCAGGACTGATCCGGAGTGGAGTGTTGGGAAAGAAGACCGGCCACCTGATTGGAAGGTCAATATGCTTGGACACGTCATCGAACTGATCGAACGGAACGAGCGTTTCGCGATCACCTCACACATACGCCCCGATGGGGATTCACTGGGTTCGTCCCTCGCCCTCTGCTGGATCCTGAAAGGGCTTGGCAAGAGTGCTGAAGTGGTGATGCGTGACCAGGTTCCGCACGCCTACGTCCGACTTCCTGGCAGCCAGGATGTCAGGGTGGTTCAGGATATCGATCGCGACTACGATGCGGTCTTTGTGATCGAGTGCAGTGATGTGACCCGCCCCGGTATTCCGAGCCTTCACGAGCAGTTTGTGGTCAATATCGACCATCATTCGACAACCGCCCTTTTTGGGCGTCTCAACTGGATCGACTCAACCGCCGCGGCCGTGGGAGAGATGATCTTCAATCTCGCCAAGGCGATCGGAGTTCGGATCACACCGGAGATTGCGGCCTGTGTCTATGCCGCGCTCCTGACCGACACCGGCTCCTTCCACTTTTCCAATACCACCGAGCGGACATTCAAGATCGCGAGCGACCTCGTGCGCTATGGAGCCCAGCCGGCGAAACTCTCGCAGGCGATCTTCTACAACTATCATTTCTCGAAGATTCAGCTGGTTGGAGCCGTTCTCTCAACTCTTCAGCGTGATGAGAGCGGCCGGATCGCCTGGATCACGATGAAGCGTGAGGTGATGGAGAATGCGGGTGCTTCGGAGGAGGATTCCGATAACATCATCAACTATCCGCTCACGATTGGGGAGGTTGAAGCAGTCGCCTTCTTTCGCGAGCAGCCGGACTCCACCTACCGCATCAGTCTGCGCTCAAAGAATCGGGTCAATGTGGCGCGAGTAGCAGAGGAGTTTGGTGGTGGCGGGCATACCAATGCCGCTGGCTTTACCATTCAGGCCGAGTATTCCAAACTGAGTCAAGAGGTGATCGGCCGATTGAAGGAGGCAGTCGAGGAGGCGCCGCAGAGCAGCGGGCGCGAGATCAAGCCCCGCTGAGGCCAGATCTGGCTCCTTCTCCCACCTCCCGGCAGGGTCCCCCAGTCATCCCTCTCAAGAGCGGTGCCGCCTGATGCTCTGAGGATGAGAGGGTCGGTCGATGTCACAAACGCCGGGGCCACTCCCCGACCTGCTTCCGGCGTCCTATTCTTCATTACAACAGTCAACAGGTGAGCCGGTTGAAATCAGGCCGGTTGACATAATGACCGGGAATCAGGCTCTTCTCTTCCCGTCACAATCTGGCAATAGCCGATATTCCGTTCAATTTTCAGAGATGACGCCCCGGGAGTGTGGGCAGTCGAGACAGTTTCGTGGTAGTTTATGCCTTCAAAGTTGGTCAATTATTTCGTACCTGTGTGCGGGCGCCATCCTGCAACGGGCAACGAGCAACGAGCAAAGAGTAAAGAGCAAAGAGCAAAGAGCAAAGAGTGACGAGTAACAGGTAATGAGTCACAAGACAACCTGGTCGACTGTGGACATGGACGTGGACCGGGAGTGGAGAGAAGAGCGGATTGATGAAGCTGATAAGGAGTTTCGTTGTTGGACTGGTCTTGCTCCTGTTGATGGTGGGGACAGGTTGCCGCCGACGGCTGGCGGATCCGGTTGGCGTCTGGACGGGAAGCGTCAGCAATCCATCAGGCGAGAGCGTGGCCTTTACGCTCGAAGTGCGACGGGATGATAGTGGTCGGTACGCAGTCACTCTCCGCAACGGTGAGGATCAGACGCCATCGACGGGCGGCGGGGTCTGGGATGGCAGAACGCTCCGGGTGCCATTTGACTACTACGATGGCGAGCTGGTGTTGCGGATCGAGGATGAGCGGCTGGAAGGAGAGTTCAGACGACAGTGGCAGAAGCAGGAGCTGCGGCGGGAGTTGCGCGGGACACGGGGCGCTCCCCGGCCAGCGCCAGCGCCGGAGGCCGCCTCGCTGAGCGGGGAGTGGGTGCTTACCGTGGGGGTCGCTCCGAACCAGCGTTATTGGCGGGCCGCCTTTCAGCAGGATGGTGGTAGCTTGAAGGGAACACTGATCCCGGTGAGTGGCGACTGGGGCAGTTTTACCGGTACGTTCAATGGGCAGGAGCTGGTTCTCAACCGCTTTGATGGCGTCAATTCGCGTCTGTTGCGGGGACGGCTGCGCCCGGATGGACGCTTTGAGGGGATTGTCGATCTCGGGCTTCCCGATCCGGTCTCACCGGTGCGCCCGGTGATCGGAGAGCGGCTCGATGCCGGGAATGCTGGTATGGTCGCCAGTCTGCCCGACCCGGATAACTACACGCGAGTCAGCAATCCAGCCGAGCCTTTTCGGTTCTCCTTTCCGGACCTGAGTGGAAAACCGGTCGGCTCGACCGACGAACGGTTCCGCAACCGGGTCCTGATCCTCTCGATTACTGGAAGCTGGTGTCCAAACTGCCACGAAGAGTCGCCGCTGCTTGAGCAGTACTATCAAAAGTACCGGGACCGCGGACTCGAGGTGGTTGCCCTCGCGTTTGAATATACCGGTGATGAGAAGCGTGACCGCGAGCAACTGCGGATCTTCGGCGACCGCCACCGGCTCACCTTTCCGATCCTGCTTGCCGGCACGACTGAAGAGGGTGACGTGCAGAGGAAACTGCCGCAACTGGTCAACTTTGGCGCCTATCCAACGACAATATTCGTCGGTCGCGATGGGCTCGTCAGGCGGATCCACACCGGATTTGAGGGCAGGGCAACCGGTGAGCGCCATCTGCGCCTCAAAGCGGAGTATGAGTCGCTGATCGAGGAGCTGCTGGCGGAGTAGAAGCTCGATCTCCCGGCGCAATGAGACCGGTTCAGAATTTTTACATTCCAACCATTTCGAGCTGAAGAGTGTGATTCAACGGACTATTTTGAACCTAGGGACTGGAGGACAATCAAATGACGGACAGGGTTAATCGGCGAGACTTCATCAAGGGGAGTGTGGCCGGCGGGGCAGCGCTTGGTCTTGGGGCAGGCAAGGTGCGGGGAGAGGTCTTCAATTACGACCGCTCCAACAGCCCGGCCGAGAAGATAACGCTCGGTTTCATTGGGGTTGGTGCGCGAGCCCATCAGGTGATGGATGATGTGCTCAGCATGCCGGTCTTCGAGGTGGTCGGACTTTGTGACGCCTATCAGGGCAGAATCCAGCGAGCGCTTGAGCGGACGGGGGGCCGTCCGAAGGTCTTTCGCGATCACCGCGAGCTGCTGGCGGCGCCGGGAATAGACGCCGTCTACATTGGCACACCCGATCACTGGCACAAGGATCATGCGATCGCGGCACTCGAGGCTGGCAAGGATGTCTATCTCGAGAAGCCACTGACCTACACCATTGCCGAGGGGAAGGAGATTATCGACGCGGTCAAACGAAGCGGGAAGATCCTCCAGGTCGGCAGCCAGAATATCAGTTCGCCGGTGCAGCAACGAGCGCGGGAGATTATCGCTGAGGGGCGGCTTGGGCAGATCACGATGATCCGGGCGAGCGTCAATCGTAATTCGGCTGGCGGTGCCTGGGTCTATCCGATTCCGCCAGACGCGAGCGAGAAGACGATCGACTGGGGAATGTTCCTCGGCTCGGCGCCAAAGCGGGGTTTCAGCCTTGAGAGGTTCTTCCGCTGGCGGTGCTACTCCGACTATTCAGGCGGAATGGCCACCGACCTCTTTGTTCATCTCATGACAACGATCCACTATGTGATGGGGGTGGCAGCGCCGGAGATGGTGATGGCGGCAAGCTCGCTCTATCGCTGGAAAGACGGGCGCGATGTCGGGGACACGATCAATGCCATCCTGCAGTATCCGGAGGGCTTCACGGTCAACCTGAGCGGAACATTCAACAACGAGTCGGGTGGGGAGCAGGGTTTTCAGATCCTTGGAACGAAGGGAAGCATGACGATAGGACGCCGGATGAGCATCGTCTCCGAGTTTGACGCCGATGATAACGGCTGGATCGTCGACTCGTGGCCGAGTGAGCTGCAGAAGGGCTACTATCGTGATCCGAAGGTGATTGCCCGTGAGCGTCCAAATCGCTGGGATCCAAATGTTCTGGCTGAGCAGCAGAGCTGGCGCGGAGTTGGGCGTGACACGACAACCCTCCACCTCGAGAACTTCGTCAATGCGGTCAAATCGCGCAAGCCGCCGGTTGAAGATGCCCTCGCCGGCCACCGTGCGGCGGCGGTTCCGCATATGATCAATCTTGCAGCAAAGCAGAATCGGCCGGTCTACTGGGATCGGATGACCGAGAATCTGAAGTAGACCGCTCTATTGGGCAATCAGCGGGGAGAGGTGTCACCTCTCCCCCGACCAATTGAAGGCTCCCAGAGGGGAGCCACTGACCACATTTCCAATGCAAAGACACGACACTCTCTTTGGGCTGCTGGTTTTTTCACTTCCCCTGCTAATTGGAACGGCCTGTCGCGAGGAGGCGAGTTCAGCGCCGGTAGCGACTGTCGCACCGTCGATCGCAGAGCGACGGATGCCTGAACGCGCCGAGATCGACAAGGTGATCCGCCGGATTATCAGCTATGACGGCTGCCGTGACCTGACGGCAGAGATGCGGCTGACATCGACCGATGCCAATGGTCGGCGCGATCAAGTTCAACTTCGTGTAGAGCGAAGTTTTGACGAGGTGGCGCACCGGACTTTTCTACAGGTCGTCGCGCCGGCAGAGGATGCTGACAAGGCTCTGCTGGCAGTCCAGTCGACCGGACAACCGACCGAGGCATTTTCATATCTTCCTGGTCTCCGCAAGCTGGCCCGACTCAACTCGGGTCGAAGCCTCGGCTTTCGCGGCGCACGGGTGACGGTTCAGGAGCTGCTTGGACTTGAACTTGGGCAGTACGACTACGAGGTAGAGGGCCCAACCGACGAGGCGGGGACGCCTGGGATCAGCCTTCTCTTCACGGCGAAGTCTGAGCTGGGGCTCGCCTATCCGAAGATCAGGGCGATACTCGATGGATCGACGCTGCTTCCGTTACGGTTCATTCTGATTGGAACGGGCGGAGAGATCCAGAAACGGATCCGGGTCGAGAAGTCGGAGGAGATAGAGTCGCGGCTGACGCTGAGCCGGTTCGCGATCGAGGATCTGACACAGCAGCTGACACTGACGCTTGAGATGGTCAAGGTCGACTATGACCGGGGCCTGAAGGAGACGGCCTTCACTGAGGAGCGGCTCAAGCGGACGGTCAGTGCGGCCGCGGCGAAAGGGCGCGAATGATCGGCGGAGTCCTTGGCCATCCGCGATTGGTCGTCCTGCTGGTCGCGCTTCTGACAATTGCGGCGTTGGTCGGCCTGCGTAAAGGCCTGACACTTGACGCCTCCGGCTTCACCTTCATCGAACGGAATGGCACGGCGATGGAGGATTTTCGGCGCTCGCAGCGTCACTTTGGGTCGGACGAGTACTTCATTCTCGCGGTTGGAGAGGAAGAGATCTTCGCGCCGGAGGTTCTGAAAAGGTTGCGCGCCCTCCACCAGCGACTGGCGGCGATGGAAGGGGTGGTCGAGGTCGTCAGCCTGATCAATGTTCCCTATGCGCGGAGCATTCCTGGTGGAGCGTCGCTCGAAGCGCTCCTGCCAGCGGATCTCGACGACCTTGACCGGATCGCCGAGGCCCGCCGGGTGGTCACTGCTGACCGCTTATACGCCGGGAATGTTGTCTCGGCTGACGGTCGGACGGCGGCGCTCAATGTCCGGCTTGGGCCCGGGCTCGATTCTGACCGGCGAACCGCCCTGAGCCGCCGGATCTACGACGCCTGCCAGTCCGCCGGCTTCAGGCAGTCGTGGTTTGCCGGGGATCCCTTCATTCAATTACGGGCAGTCGAGGCGATCAGGCGTGATCTGACAGTATTTCTGCCCCTCACCCTGCTTATGATCGCCGGCCTTCTCTGGTGGAGTTTTCGTTCGGTACGGGCGATGCTCATCCCGCTGCTGACGATCGGCATCGGACTGATCTGGCTGCTTGGGCTGATGGCTGCGATGCGCGCCCACTTCACGATTCTGGCCCTGATGCTGCCGACATTGATGCTGGCAATCGGCTGCTCTTACATGATCCACGTGGTCAATCAGATTGGTCTTGTCGCTGCCACCCGCGAAACGGCAGGAAAGCTCGAGGTCGTTGGAGAGGCGGTCCGGTTCATCGCGGTCCCGGTCGTTGTTTCGGCTCTGACGATAATTGCCGGCTTCCTTTCACTTGCGTTTACCGACATTCCATCGATCCGGGAGACATCGATCTACGCTGCCCTCGGGGCCGGCTTCACCATGATCCTGTCGCTGAC
>JBEGMZ010000479.1:0-5297 GCA_041182745.1 Acidobacteriota bacterium | reverse complement strand
CGACGATACCAGCTGCAGCAGAACCGGAGCCGGACCGGCGGCGAGGAGAACGACCAATCCTGCCAGTTCGATCCGACCGATCGGGACAGGCAAGCTGCCTCTTTCTCCGCGGCCTGATGTGCCCAGTCTCATATGTTCAGAAGAGAAGCGTCCGTTCCGCGGCCGTCCAACGCTCTGTCAACCGCAGGTAGATCCAGACCAGCGATGCTGTCAGGAGCGAGAGTATCACTGCTACGGCAATCGCTCCAGGTCGGCGCGTGAGGTCGGTATCCATATACCGCTGCTGGGCGATGACGGGAAGAAAGGCCGGCCAGGTCCGCCCAAGCAGACGCGGCGTCTCGTAGGCTCCAATGACAAAGGTAAAGACCATGAGCGACGCCGAGAGCGCCGCTGGCGCAAGCAGCGGTATCGTGACGTAATACAATCGCTGCCAGCCCGTTGCGCCAAGCGTTCGTGCCACCTCTTCAAAATCGTTCCCCTGCCGCACGAGCAAGGTCAGAAGCACGATCGAGACAAATGGAATCTCCTTCAGAAGATAGGCGAGAACAACTCCTATTCCGAGCCGATCATTGATCAGGATCGGAAAATCGACCTGTCCGTCGATGAGGCCCCCGGCAAAAGCGAGTCGGGCCAGCAGCCCGCTCGGCGCCAGAAGGCTGATCAGAAAGATTGCCATCGAGAGATGTGGTATCGCCAGCGGTATCTGGATAAGAATGCTCACGAGCCGGTAACGTCCGGCGAGCCGTCGAATGGAGAGTGCCAGCATCGTCCCGAAGAGCGCCGAGAGGAGTGTTGTCACCCCCGCCAGCCCGACTGTCTGGCAGACCGACTCCCGGAACTCCCGATCCTCGACCAGGGCAAGGTAATGGCGAAGGCTTGGCCCGCTCTCCCCGATCGGTGAAAAGATACCGAGACTCTGGCCGATCGCCACTCCAATCCCACCGGCAAACAACCCTGCCACCACCCCAAACGCCGGCCCGAGCGCCAGCAATGGCAAGAGTCGTCGCCCATTCCGGCTCGATCCTGGCTCCACAAAGCCAGCCACCAGTGCGGCAGCTCGTGACCGCAGCGGGTTCCGAAGCCGGACGAGATACCTTCCGGTCTCTCTCCGCCCTTCACCGCCGCGCGTTCTCTCCTCTGGTCTTACAATCCGGTTTGTCACAATTACAAATAATTTACAATCGAGAGTTTTTTGTAACCCAGGACCGCCTTCCTACGACTTTACAAACGTAAAGTTATTTTATACTGGCTGGGGAGCAATCTTAAGTCCAAGGAGCGAGCAATGTTCTGGGTGCGACATAACAGGCGAAATAACAGCGGACGCGACAACCGAAATGACAACCCGCACGGCAGGAGACGGGAGACCGACCTCCTGCTTGGCAGCTTGATCCGGACATTCAGTGCCAACAATGCGTCGAACGCAGCCGCGCCATCTCCGTTTCTGCACCAGCGAATCCGCGCCAGAATCGAGGCTGAGCAGCACCGGCGGAGCCTTGAGGTGCAGGCCTGGGGAGTACTCTTCCTTCAGGGGCTTCACCTCCTGCCGATTCTCGCCTTACTGACCATCGTGGTGATGGGGGCCGCATTGACCACGCCGAATGACGGCTCATCGGTCGGCAGCCGGACGGTGAGCACTTCCAGCACGCCCGCCATCGCAATGAACGAGATCGCCCCCTTCTCGAATGACGAACTGATGGCCGCGGCGATCGGAGACGCCAGTCGTGGAAAAGACGGCGGTCGTGAAAAATAGGATCCGTCAACACCTCTCATTCAGAATCCCGTCCCAAGCAGAAGCGCGTTGATGAAGAGGAACTGGGTGGCCTCGGCAAAGGCACGGTAGTTCGGATCTTCGGTGAAGGCGATAAGATGTCCCTGTCCCGCCGGTTGGTGGATAAGATACGGGGTTCGAGCCACCGACGCCGCCGAGCCGGGCCAGAGAATCCCACTGACGAGCAGCCGCTCACGTCCGGCATAGATCCCAACGTTGACCCCCTTGTCGAGTCTGATCGGGGCAAAGAATCGATTGCCCTCAGCAAGGGCCTGAATCTCGAGATCGGTTCCGGATGAGAGCCAGTGATCCTCATCGAGCAGCAAACGAAGCAGCGATCCAGGGATCGATTCAGGTGGCTCACTCCGCGGTTGAATGGCAAGATCGAATGAGTCCGGCGCTGGCGGCGCGTCAGGCCGGGCTGGCGGAGACGCAGTCGACGGAGCGGTAGCGGACGGTATTGCCGACTCGGACCGAAGGATGGCCTTTGTCTCAAGCAGGCTGGTCGACTCAGCGGTCGCCCACCGGGTCGCCTCTCCGATCGTGATGAGCGTACCTCCGGCACTGATCCAATCCCGAAGCCGACGGAGCGACTCAGCGTTCACGATACTGGCATAGTTTCCCGACGGCATGACCACGGCGTCGTACTTTCGCAGATCAACCCGGGCGAGGGAGGCCGTGCGAAGAATCGTCACCGGCTGCCCGTACCGCTGCTCGAGAACATAACGGGCCCAGCCGGCGGAGAGGCTGCTGGTCGGATTGTCCCACAGCAGCAGAACCCGGGGGAGCGTCAGTACGACCGCCTGGTTGCTGCCTGGCGAGATGCCCTCCTCGACAAAGGCGCTCTCGAGGGGTGTCACCGTCGCGCCGTGCTCCCTTGCCAGCACGGCCAGCCCCTGTCTCAACTGCGGATCGTTATCGGCCCGACGAAATATGACCGTGCCACGCGTAAAACTGAGCGGAGGTTGAGGACCATCCGGCCCGTCAGGATCGACGCGGAAATCGCCAGGAAGAAACCGCATCCGATAGCCCTGACGGAGTGCGGCAATGGTCAGGGCCGCTGCAGTCGGCCCCCAGCGCACCGCGTAGCCAAAGGTCACCTCTGGTAGCTCGGAGGAGGCAGCCGATGAAAGATCCCGCGCCTCGACGGCGGAGAGACGCACGGTGACCGGAGCGGTCGTTCCGATACACTCGACGTCAAAGAGCAGCGGCAAGTTCCAGGCCGTAATGTCATAGATGCGATCGGGAAGGCGCCGACGCCGACGCTCCTCCTGCTCCCTCCGAAAGGCCTCATTCATTGGTACCTGCGGATCGAGCAGGTTGCGGACAAGCATTCCTCCGGGCTGCGGCAAGGGGACAACGTAGGAGCCCGCCGGCAGTGTTCGGTTATCGAACCGCAACGGCTCGGCGGTCTGCTGGACGGTGATTCCATTGCGCAGAAGGATTTTCACCAGCCTCCGGAGCTGTCCCGAATCGGGCTGATCGGCCGGCAGAAGGTAGGCGCGGGTCGCCCCCTGCCCTGCCGTGCGGCGGAACTCAAGGAAATCCCGCAGTATCTGCTCGCGGCCACGGGCAGCAGTGGCAAGGGTCGCGAGGGCGGCAGTAAAGTGCTCGACCGCACCATCGAGATAGGTGAGAAGGCTGCCGTCCCGCCGCCGCCAGAGGAGCCCTCGCGCCGAGGCCTTCTCAAAGGTCATGCCGATCGCTCCCTGCGCCGTCGGCCACGAAACCCCATAGCCAGGGTAGAATGAATCGTAGACCTCACGATTGAAGTATTCAAATCCTCGCTCGTCGAATCGGCGGGCGGTCGCGCGCCCGAATTTCTCAAGCCAATTGCTCTGAGTCGGCGTCTGGTGCGGGTTGGTCGGTGGTGCGCTCGGCGGAAAGTAGTAGGTCGAGTTGCCGCCCATCTCGTGCAGGTCAACCACGACCTGTGGCATCCAGTCACGGAGCAGATCGACCCGCGCCTGCGTCTCGACCTGGGTCTGGGCAAACCAGTCCCGGTTGAGATCGAACAGGTAGTGGTTGCTTCGTCCGCTCGGCCAGCCTTCGTCGTGCTCGGCGGACTGCGGTTCCGGGTCAGGATTCTGCTCCATCCCGAGCAGGTTCTGGGCGAGGGTGTTATGAAGGACGAAACGTTCCCGACCATCCGGGTTCTGCATCGGATCGATCAGGACGACCACTTCACGGCGGATCTGGTCGACCACTGGATCGGCCTCTGCCGCCAGCAGATGGTAGGCCTCCTGAAGTGCCGCTTCAGCCGAGGAGATCTCATTGCCGTGCACCCCGTGGATGAGCGCGACGATGACTGGCAGATCGCGGAGCAGCGCCTCCGGATCGGCTGGTGATCCGGAGGCAAGCTGCTGCATCCCTGCCCTGATCGTATCGATCCTCGCCATTCGTTGAGGGCTGCCAATCACCAGCACGTGCAGATCCCTCCGCTCCCAGGTCTGACCATAGCGGATGAGCCGGGTTCGATCAGGAGCCGCCTCGTGGAGCGCCCGCAGGTATTGACCAATCTGCCCCGGGGTAGTGATCCGTTCTCCAGGCTTATGGCCGACCACCTGCTGCAGGGTCGGTATCGTCGAAAGATAGCGCGTCCCCGGCGCAAACTCCCGCCCCTGTGCCCGGACTGCCGGAGCCAGTATGGCTCCGAGCATCAATGTCAACAGAAATCGATATCGACCACGCATCGTCCGCTCCTCCCTGCTTTCATCGTCCGGTCAGTGTGCTCAGCCTGATCTTTCCGCGGAGGTTGATCTCTCCGGCGATGTCACGTATCTGGAGCGAGATGACCGGATCGGCCAGCTGCCAGTCGATCGTCACCAGACCAAAGTTGTCGCCCTCGTTGACGGTAGCCACCCGGTGGCGGTTGATCTCATAGGGGCGCCATTTGGGTGAGGCATTGTTCAAACCGCTCGCCGTCAGATCATAGAGCGGGTAGCCGACACCACCATCCATCATCGAGAGCTCGGCGAGGTGCCGGTCACCGCTCAGGAAGACCACCCCCTTCGCGCCGGTCGTCCGAATGAGCGCATAGAGCCTCTCCCGCTCCCGCGGCAGGTTCATCCATTTCTCCCAGCCGTGATCCTCTGGAACAACCTGGATACTTGAGACCACCAGTCTCAGCTCGGCCGGCTGGCGGAGCTGCTCCTCTAGCCAGCGCCACTGCTCTGCGCCCAGAATCGTCTTACCCGGTGTCTCATCGGGAAGATATCGACCGTCTCCCGGCATACCTTCCGGCCTCCGCCGGAGAGCGCTGCGATGGTAACGGGTATCGAGCATAATGACCTGCACCCGGCTGCCAGCCGGCCCAAAGACCTGCGCATCATAGATCCCGGCCCGCTTCCGCCGTGGCGAATCGGCCGCTACTCCCCAGAAATCCAGGAACTCCTGCTGTGACGCCGCCCGCGCTGCAAACTCGGCGCCGCCGTCATTCAGACCGTAGTCGTGATCGTCCCACGTCGCAAGAATCGGGATGAGCCTCCGCAGTCGTGCAAATCCGCGCACTGCCGCCAGCTGCTGATAC
>JBEGMZ010000478.1:0-2790 GCA_041182745.1 Acidobacteriota bacterium | reverse complement strand
GGAGTCCCGAGCCTCGTCGGCTTCTGTCATCACCAGAGCGCGCCGGCCCCTCGAAGAGGGGTTTAAAGTCGACCGGGGTCGTGGTTGCGATCACCATAAAGCTCTCCCGTCCGGCTGGCTTGCCTGCCTCAAAGGTCGAGATCTTTCGCCATTGCCCTGGATCAAGACCCTGGGCGGCTTTGAAGTAGTTGCTACTCTCCGCCTTGCCCGAGTTGGACTCTGGCCACACCTGCGAGATGGTCCGGTCAGTCGCGAGGTTGAGAACCGTAACGTAGGCCGGGTGCGGTGCCCGGTTCCGTACCTCAACCCGGAAAAACTCTCCCGCCCGGATGGTGAGCTGGCCACTCTGGTCGTAGCGTGGAGGCAATGGGCGGAACTCACCCGTCAGCGGATCCTTCTCGGTGGCGACCGGAACCACTCGCACCTCGACATCCAGCTTCGGATCGATCCGTTCGATCGAGCGGACGGCCAGCTGTCGCCATTCGCGATCGAGGATCTGACGGATGCGCGCGGCTATCTCAGGGGTTGCATCGATCTTTTCGAGCAGAATGCCGTTCTGCTGTTCGATGATCACCCCGCGAAAGTTGCGTCCAACAGCCGGGTTGTCGTCATCTGTCGATTCGGCCCCACGGATCATGAGGTCAAACGTGACGTTATCGAGACTTGCCCCTTCGAAGCTCGCGATCTCCCGCCGGACCTCCTCTCCGCGCTCAACCCGATCGAAGTTGCGGGTCGCAACCCTGATCAGCTCGCCTTCGTAGCTGTGCCTGGACTCGAAGGCCCGGCTGAGCCGCAGTCGGGCAGGATCGACTGCCGCTGTCAGCTTCAAGGAGGCACGTGCTACCTCGACCTCGACCACTTCTGCCGTGGCCAGCTGCCCGGGCTCGTCCGCCGACCTCGCACCTGCCGGCTGGATTACAAAGCGTGATCCCCTGGTAACTCCCTGGAGCCTCCCGCCATCGAGCCAGATCTGCTGGTTACGATCAACGCGCACCCCAAAGAATGGAGCCTGCTTCTGCGCGGTTCCGTTGAGGAGCAGCGTATCGATCTCGCCCTCGACCTGTGGGTTCTGCAGCTGGTTACGGCTGGTTACCCGATTGGTCACGGCATCGTGCAGGTCGCGATAGCTGGTCTGCGGACCTGCCAGCTCCAACTCCTGGATCAGCGACCAGGTGAAGAGCCCCATCTGCCTGCTGTCGGCCAGCCGAACCGTCTTTGCACTCTGCCGGGGGGCGGCCGCTGCGATCACTACGTAGCCCTTGACGCCATCGAGTCCGCTGGGGCTCGACTCTTCGGCCCGCACCCTGCTGGCCGGAACCGGTACGCCGCGCCACATATCACCCCGTTCTTCGCTTTCACCCCGGGTTGCGGTTCCGGAGTAACAGGCGTCCAGTGAGATCAGGATGCTCGAAGGCCTTCTCTTCTTCAACTCCGCGATCAGTTGACCCAGACGGTCATCCCGGATATTGCCGTCTCCATTCTGCTTTGAAACATAGTCTGATGGCACCAGCGATTCGTCATAACCGTCAAGTTCGTCCATTCCATCGTCCGGGATCGGCTGCCCATGCCCCGAGAAGTGGAAAAAGGCGATATCGCCAGGCATGGTCGGCTTGATCAGATGGCTTCTGAAGGCGGTGAGGATTGCCTCCCTCGTCGTCTCCTGCGGCGAGGTCAGGACGAGGATATCCTGGTCGCGGAATCTGAACTTTCGCTGCAGGGTCTCCTTCAACTGCAGAACCTCATCACGCGTCGATAGCTTTGACCAGCTATCGGGTGCCTGCCGCTCGTAACCGGAGACGCCCACCAGCAGTGCGCGTCGTCCCGGCCCATCCTGGGCGCTGCTCTCGATGAATGCCAGGAGCAGGATCACGAGAATTCCGATCACTGACTGTGGCTGTTTTGTCATATCTCCTCCCGGTAACTGAAGATTGACTGGCAGAATCGAAAGAATAACACAGCAATATAGCTGGGTGATCATTTTGTGAATTGGCTGATCTGATTTACACTACGGCTGCCGGGATAGGCAGCCCTCAAAACCTGGCGTCTTGATCAACATATCAGTTTTGCATGGAGTAATGATGAGACACGCCTGGATCCTTTTCATCGTATTCGTCCTTCTCTTTCAGTCCTCGGCAGGGATTGGTCTCACTGCCGATCAGGATCAGGAGCGGAACAGTAAGAAGGTCAAGACCTCAGATCCGCAATCAGGCCAGGGTGGCCGGCGCGTAGCGCTCGTTATCGGTAACGGAAGCTATGCCGAGGTGCCGCTGTCAAATCCGGTCAATGACGCAACCGGGGTTGCCGGCGTCTTTCGTGGTCTCGGTTTTGACGTCGTCACGGGAACTAACCAGAAAAAGGTCGACATGAAGCGGCTGATCCGTGAGTTTGGTGACCGGCTGGCCATCGGCGAGGGTAATGTTGGCGTCTTCTATTTTGCCGGTCATGGATTACAGGCCAACGGAAAGAACTTTATGGTCCCGATCGGCGCCACTTCTCCAACAAACGATGCCGAGGCAGAGGATCAGGGGGTCAACCTTGAACTGGTTCTGGCGCAGATGGAGAGATCGCAGAAGGGGCTCAACATCGTCATTCTCGATGCCTGTCGTAACAATCCATTCCGCGGCTGGCGTTCCGCTTCCAACGGACTGGCCTTTGTCAATGCGCCGACTGGAACCCTGATCGCCTATGCAACCTCTCCCGGCAGGACGGCCGCTGACGGCCGTGGGAGCAACTCCCCCTACACCACGGCACTTTTGAGACACCTCGGCAAACCCGACGTCAGTCTTATCC
>JBEGMZ010000477.1:0-3595 GCA_041182745.1 Acidobacteriota bacterium | reverse complement strand
GTGAGAATCTGATGCGTCCGACAGCGATGCTCTTCCGGAACCTGGCGAGTATGGATGTCGAGGAGACGATCCGGGCCAATCCGCTCGATGGGGTGGTCTTGCTGGTGGGGTGTGACAAGACTACGCCGGCGTGTCTGATGGGGGCGGCGAGTTGTGATCTGCCGACGCTGGCGATCTCGGGTGGAGCGATGCTGAACGGGAAGTTCCGGGGAGAGGATATCGGCTCGGGGACGAACGTCTGGAGTTTCAGCGAGGCGGTGCGGAGTGGGGCGATGCCGCTCTGTGATTTCCAGGAGGCGGAGAGTTGCATGAGCCGGTCGACGGGCCATTGTATGACGATGGGGACAGCCTCGACGATGGCGAGTGTGGTCGAAGCGCTGGGGATGGGGATGCCGATGAATGCGGCGATTCCGGCGGTCGATTCGCGACGGTATGCGTTATCGCACCTCGCGGGGCGGCGGATTGTCGAGATGGTTCACGAGGACCTGCGGATGTCGAAGATCCTGACGCGGGAGGCCTTTGAGAACGCGGTGCGAGTGGTTGGGGCGATCGGGGGTTCGACCAATGCGGTGATTCACCTGCTGGCGATTGCCGGGCGGATGGGGGTTGAGTTCAGGCTGGATGACTTTGACCGGCTGGGGCGGGAGGTACCGTGCCTGGTCAACCTGATGCCGTCGGGCAAGTATCTGATGGAGGACTTCTACTATGCCGGTGGGATTCCGGCGGTAATTCGCGAGCTGGGTGACCTGATCCATCGGGACGCGCTGACGGTCAACGGGAGGACGATTGGAGAGAACACCGCCGAGGCGCCAAACTGGAATCGCGAGGTGATCATGCCGATTGATGAGCCTTTTGCGCCGCAGGGGGGGATTGCGGTGCTGCGAGGGAACCTCTGTCCGGATGGCGCAGTAATCAAGCCCTCGGCGGCGACACCGGCGTTAATGAAGCATCGTGGGAAGGCGGTCGTCTTCGAGTCGATTGAGGATCTGCACGCGCGAATCGACGATGAGGATCTCGAGATCGATGAGACCTCGGTGATGGTGCTGAAGTATTGCGGGCCGAAGGGCTATCCGGGGATGCCGGAGGTTGGGAATATGCCATTGCCGCCAAAGCTGCTGCGGCGCGGGATCACCGATATGGTTCGTATCAGCGACGCCCGGATGAGTGGAACAGCCTATGGGACGGTGGTGCTGCACGTGGCGCCGGAGGCGGCGGCAGGAGGAGCGCTGGCGCTGGTCGAAAATGGTGATCTGATCGAGCTCGATGTCGAGGCCCGGCGGCTCCATCTCGATGTCTCGGACGAGGAGCTGACGGCGCGGCGGGCGCGGTGGCAGCCACCGACAATTGAACATCCGCGCGGTTATTACAAACTATACACTGCGCACGTCTTACAGGCCGACAAGGGGGCCGATCTCGATTTTCTGGTTGGGAAGAGTGGCGTCGAGGTGACGCGCGAGTCGCACTAGAGAAAGAGGTCTGAAGGCAAAAAATGCGCCGTAACCAGGGAATGGTTACGGCGCCATACAACTTGTGGTCGCGCTACGCGGCCACACGACACCGTTATTGGAATTTACCAACTGGTATCTCGTTGCCCCACCTGTACTGATGCAAGGCAGGTGCCAGAGAAGCAGGAATTGATAAAAGAAGCGAAAGGCCTGTATTGATAAGGGTTTTGCGATGAGGGCTGATCAGGTCTGCGGGGAGAGGCGGCGAGCAATCCGGAAAATATTACATTCTCGGCCAATTTTACCGGTCAATTATTACCGGAGGTGGAGCCTCTTCGGCGAGGAGAGAAGCTCCACCGGTCGCGGCGGCTATTTGGCCTTGCCCTGGTCGGCGACGGCCTGGGCAGCCCTCGCGATCGCTTCGGGGTCACCAAGATAGTAGTGTCTGATCGGTTTGAGATCGGCATCGAGCTCATAGACGAGCGGGATACCGGTCGGGATATTGAGGCCGATGATCTCGTCCTCGGAGATGTTGTCGAGGTACTTGACGAGAGCGCGAAGGCTGTTGCCGTGGGCGGCGACGATGACGCGCTGGCCGGCTTTGACGGCTGGAGCGATGACATTGTGCCAGTGCGGAAGCATGCGTGCGACCGTATCCTTGAGGCACTCGGTCAGCGGCAACTCTGCCGGGGAGAGAGCCGCATAGCGCGGATCGCGACCCGGGAAGCGCTCGTCCTGGGCATCGAGGGGCGGAGGCGGGGTGTCATAGCTGCGGCGCCAGATCTTGACCTGCTCGTCGCCGAACTGTGCGGCCGTCTCGGCCTTGTTGAGCCCCTGGAGGGCGCCGTAATGGCGCTCATTGAGGCGCCAGGAGTGGTGGACAGGAATCCACATCAGGTCGAGCTGATCGAGGACGATCCAGAGGGTGCGGATGGCCCGCTTGAGGACCGAGGTGTAAGCGACATCGAAGGTGAAGCCCTCCGACTTCAGCACTTCGCCAGCGGCGCGTGCCTCCCTGAGCCCCTGCTCGGAGAGGTCGACATCGGTCCAGCCGGTGAAGCGGTTCTCACGGTTCCAGTCACTCTCGCCGTGACGAACAAGGACAAGTTTGTACATTTTCAAATCTCCCTTGGAATGATTGATGGTCCCTCAGACACCGGTCTGCCGCCTGGTGAGCTGGACAAGTGTCGGGACTGGATCGGATATCTTCGGCGCATTCTCGGGCCGGTGCTCGTGGGCGTGATAGCTTGATCGAACCAGTGGCCCCGACTCGACATAGCGGAAGCCCATCTCGAGGCCAAGCTGCCTGAAGCCGGCAAACTCGTCCGGGGTGTAGTAACGCTCAACCGGGAGTCGGCGCTCGGCGGGCTGCAGGTACTGTCCGATGGTAAGGATGTCGCAGTCGACGGCGCGGAGGTCGCGCATGGTCTCAAGGATCTCATCGGTCGTCTCGCCAAGTCCGACCATGATACCGGATTTGGTAAGCATGCCGCGCTGCTCGGCATCGCGCCGCCGGGCGGAGCGGTGGAGCATCTCAAGGGTCCAGTCGCGATAGCGGGCGTGAGGGCGGACGCGGTGGTAGAGGCGCGGGACCGTCTCAGTGTTGTGATTGAGGACGTCTGGCCTGGCATCGAGAACCGTGTCGAGTGCTTCCCAGTTTCCCTCAAAGTCAGGGATGAGAACCTCGATCTTGCAGTCCGGATTGGTCTCGCGAACGGCCCGGATAGTCTCCGCCCAGTGGGCAGCACCGCCATCGGCACGGTCGTCACGGTTGACTCCGGTGATGACCGCGTGCTGCAGGTTGAGCGTGCTGACCGCTGTCGCCACATTGCGCGGCTCGAACGGATCGAGCGGCTTCGGCTCTCCCTTACTGACGGCGCAGAAACCGCAGCGGCGGGTACAGACATCTCCGGCGATCATAAAGGTCGCCGTGCGGTTGGTCCAGCACTCGTAGATGTTCGGGCACCGCGCCTCCTGACAGACCGTGTGGAGCGTCAGATCGTTGATCATCCGGTTGACCTGGAGGAAGTCCTCCCCCATATTGAGCCGGATCTTGAGCCACTCGGGCTTGGGCAGCTTCTCTTTCTGTGATCTCATAACAAACCTCAGTGATGCGAACTTACGCCCGGATCGACGGCGGCGACTACCTC
>JBEGMZ010000476.1:0-6873 GCA_041182745.1 Acidobacteriota bacterium | reverse complement strand
ATCCTTCTGCAATCGCGTTTTCCGCACCACCGATGGGCTGGTCTTCGATCGTCTCATTCCACTCTGTCGATCGAGCCATTCCACCAGCCTCGCCTTGTAGCCCCACTGCGGCGGCCACCAGTTCTCCGACCGGTGGCTGGCCCCGGAGACTCCGAGGTAGCGGCAACCAGCACCAATCTCCCGGCATAGATCTGCGGCCAGCGACGGCGCCACTTCGCGATCATCGGCGCCGTGAATGATCATCGTTGCCGGCATTGCCCCAACGCTCGTTCCCGGTGGCAGCGGATAGGTTCCGCCAATAAGCGCCTGTGCCCAGACCCGATTGGCCGGATCGGACGCGACCTGCGCGGCCAGCGTCGCCCCGCTGTCCTCAGCCAGCAGGATGATCCGCTTCGGATCTACCCGCAGTTGCCGCGCATGGCAGCGGATAAACTCGATCGCCGCTCGCAGGTCGTCCGCCGACTCCCCCGCCTTCGCCGCTCCACCCAGTCGATAGTCGATCGCAAACCAGTGGTAACCCGACTTTGTCAGCAGCTCAAGCAGCTGGCCGACAAATGAGACGCGACTGCCACTCGTCCACCCCCCACCGTGCACGACGATCACCGCCGGCCGCGCCTCCCGCCCCGGCTGCAGATAGGCGTCCATCTCGAGTGCCGTCCCTCCGATTCGCCGGTAGACGATCCCGCCCATCGACCCCGGAATGATGTAATTTCCTTCCGGATTGCCCGCCCGCCACGGCTCGCATGGAGCCCCACCGCTCGCAACCACGGTCGCGATCGGCAACAGCAGCACCAATATCACTCTCAGTATTGACATATCACAAACCAGCCGCCAATCCGGCAGCGGGATACCGGACACCAAAGTCGTCCCGTTTTGCTGCCGGAAGGCCGCGCCTCGCCACTTCTACTCTCTGGCCCTCTCGGGGCGCCGGTCAGGCTACCATCCCTTCCACTGACGCTGCTACCCGGAGAATGGCCACATTTTATCGGTCACCGCTGGTAACCTCAATTCCCTCGGTCCCGAATACTGTACTATAATCGGGAAGGCACCGGGATCACCAATCCCGCTCGACAGCAATGAGGCTGAAACAGTAATGAGGCTGAAAATGAGGCCGAGAGAGCGCCAGAGCCGTAATATCCGGCTCGAATATCTGGCTTGAGATGGAGATACGGTGAGGGTCATGGCTGATTGTGTCTGTAACGCTGAGGAGGCCGCGCGGCTCGAGGGGCGAACCCTTCGATGGCTGCTGACAATCAATGGGGTAATGTTCCTCGGTGAGGCCGTCACCGGCTGGTGGGCCGACTCTCTCGGGCTTCTCGCCGACTCGCTCGATATGCTGGCAGACGCGGCCGTCTACGCCATTGCCCTTTACGCAGTCGCCCGCACCCGTGCGCTCAAGGCTCGGGCCGCCAGGCTCAGTGGACTTCTTCAGATCGGACTTGGCGCGGGAGTTCTCGTCGAGGCGACGCATCGTTTTCGTGGTGATAGCGAGCCGGTTGGCGCACTAATGCTGGCAGTCGGCAGCCTGGCTCTCCTCGCCAACCTGACGTGTCTTGCCCTCATCGCGCGTCACCGCAACGGCGGAGTTCATATGCGTGCATCATGGATCTTCTCAACCAACGATGTGATGGCCAATCTTGGGGTGATCATCTCCGGACTGCTGGTTCGTTATCTTGGCACTCCACTGCCGGATCTGGTCATCGGAGCCGCTATCGCGCTTCTCGTCATTCACGGTGGCTGGCGAATTCTGAACGAGGCGCGTCGCGAGAACGATATTTCCTGTCAGAAAGAGATTACAGAATGAATCCTGCTTCAGACCATCCGGACACTGGCAACAGAGACAATGAATGTGGGGGGCAGTGGGCTCGATCTGCAGCAGCGACGAGCATCCGGGGGCTCGGCCTGCTGACTCTCGGGCTGATCCTCGGGGTAGTCCCGGCTCTGGCCCAGGGCCGAGCCGTCAGGGCGGGTGCGAAACCGTCGCTTGCCGCCCTGCAGTCCGCCGTCCGTGCCCGCCCGAAAGACGCCCGCGCTCATCACGCGCTCGGGGTCGCCCTCGCTACCCGCCAGCAGTTTGCTCCGGCCGCCGAGTCACTCCGCCAGGCGACCAACCTCGATCCAACCCTCGTCGAGGCGTGGAGCGACCTGGCCGAAGTTTTCGAGCAGATGGGAAACCTTGAGCAGGCTCGCCTGACTTATATCCGGGCGATCGAGGTTGAACCGCGGAATGCCGATCTGCGTATCTCGCTTGGGTCTCTTCTCCACCGGCTCCAGCTGCTCGAGGCGGCGGTCGGAGAGTTTCGCCAGGCGGCCCTCCTCAAGCCGCAGGCGGCAGAGGTGCGAACCAACCTCGGATTCGTCCTGGGGCAGCTGGGCGATCTCCCCGGCTCACTGCGCGAATTTGAAGAGGCGGTTCGCCTCAAGCCTGACCTGGCCGAAGCACACTACTTTCTCGGACTTGGGCGGCTGATCTCTGGAAATCCTGATGGTGGCATCCTCGCCCTGCGGGAGGCCAGCCGGCTCAGCCCCCGCCAGGTCGACCATCAGACCTCCCTGGCCGTCGCGCTCCTGAAGCGTGGCACCCCCGGAGATCTGCGTGAAGCCCTTGATGTCCTGCGTCGCACCGTCCAGCTCAACCCGACCGCACCGGAGATTCTGACCACTTATGGTGTGGCCTTACGCGAGACCGGACGGCTTTACGAGGCGCTCGATGTTCTGAAACGTGCGGTGACCATCAAGCCATCCCTGATCGAGGGGCTTAACAACCTTGGCCTGGTACACCTTCAGCTGAAGGACTACCAGGCGGCGATCGACCGTTTCAACGAGGCCCTGCGCCTCGACCCGCGGAACCACGCCGCCCGTCTCAATCTCGGTCTTGCTCTCACCCAGCGGGGTGACTTGAGCGTCGCCGCGCAGGAGTTTGAAAAACTGATTGCCGAAGAACCTGACTCGATCGACGCGCTCTACAATCTGGCACTGGCGCTCCGCCGCAGTGATGATCGCCAGCGGGCTCTTGATACTTTGCAAAAATGCCACGCGCTCCAACCTGACTTCGCCGACGCCTGGTTTACCCGGGGAGAGATCCTCTATCAGCAGGCCAGATATGACGATGCGCTCACTGCTCTCCGAACGGCCGTCGGGCTCCGCCCGCAGGATGGTGAGTACCACTAAGTACTTGGCAATGTAAAGATCCGCCAGGGCCAGGTTGAAGCATCGATCGCCAGCTATCGTGAAGCGATCAGGCTCGCTCCGGGAAGCCACGAGATGCACAACGCGCTCGGAGCCGCGCTGCGGCAGAAGGGTGATCTCCCCGCCGCCCGCGTCGAGATGCAGGAGGCCGCCCGACTGCTGAAACTCAAGCAGGATCAGGAATCGGCTGCCACCGCCATCAGCACCGGACGCCAACGCCTTCGCGAGGGAAGACCCGCTGAGGCGCTCGTCTTCTTTGAGACGGCTGTCCGCCTTCTTCCGGAGACGGAGGAAGGCTGGCAGCTTCTTGGCGAGACACTGCGGAAGCTCGGCCGCCCCGCGGAGGCTCGCCGGGCACTCGCACGTGCTGCGGAGCTGAAAGCCCGATCGTAGCCGTCAGCCAGTGAGAAAATCCACTCGCCACCATCTTTATCCCGTGTCGCGATCCAATTCGCGGTCCGGCTGGCGTTATCAAGACAAGGAACGAATCGTGAACCCAGCATCCCTGTTTCCGGTGGTGATTCTGGCGGGAGGCAAGGCGACAAGGTTGAGGCCTCTCACCGAGACCATCCCCAAGTGCCTTGTTGAGGTCGCCGGAGTTCCATTTATCGATCTCCAGCTTCGACAGCTGGCTGCCCAGGGAGTTTGTGAGGTTATCCTCCTCGTTGGCTATCTTGGCTCGATGGTCGAGGAATATGTCGGAACCGGAGAGAGGTATGGGCTGTCAGTAAAAATTGTTCCGGATGGTCCGCAGCTTCTTGGGACAGCCGGGTCGATAAGGGCGACGATCGACCTTCTCCCGGAGGCCTTCTTTGTCCTATACGGTGACTCCTACCTCAGGTGCTCCTACTCCGAGGTCCGGAATGCCTTTGTCGAGGGAGCGAGGCCGGTCCTGATGACGGTCTACCGAAATGAGCGCCAGTGGGACACCAGCAACGTGATCTTCGCTGATGGTCAGGTCATCAGCTACAGCAAGCGCCAACTTTCGCCGGAGATGCGCCATATCGACTATGGTCTGATGGTCTTCAACCGCGAGGTCTTAAATGCTCTTCCGCCCGGACAAGCCGCTGACCTCGCTGATATACTTGAACTGCAGGTGGCGATGGGAAACGTGACCGGATTTGAGGTTTCGGAGCGCTTCTATGAGATTGGCTCCCTTGCCGGGCTCAGGGATTTGGAAGGTTTTCTGACCTCTGAGTCCTCTCTGCCCGGACGTGGAAGTGGCGGGTAACAGTGGTTGTCCCGGATGACAATCCGGGATGGTGGTTGATGTTAATCCGCAGTTGATCGGTAATCTTCACGTTACCAGAATTATCAACCGACGGAGATGGGAGATGGGTGATGGGAGATGGGAGATAAGATATGACAGATGAGAAGACGGGGGTGACGTTTGCCGCAGCTTTTCTCGACGAGGCTCAGGAGGTGTGCCGCCGTCTCGATCGTGACGATATCGAGCGAATGGCCGAACTGCTGGCCGATCTTCGCGCAACCGGGGGCCGGTTGTTTATCCTCGGAGTGGGAGGAAGTGCCGGTAACGCTGCCCACGCCGTCAACGATTTCAGGAAGATCGCCGGGATTGAGGCCTATGCCCCGACCGACAACGTCTCGGAGCTGACAGCCCGGACAAACGACGAGGGGTGGAGTACGGTCTTTTCGGAGTGGCTCGCCGTAAGCCGGCTCTCTTCCCGGGATGTGATCCTGGTCTTCTCGGTTGGCGGCGGTGATCTGGCCAGAAACGTCAGCCCGAACCTGGTCGAAGCACTCAGATTCGCGAAGAACGTCGGGGCCCGGATCGCTGGCATCGTTGGACGCGACGGTGGCTTTACCAGAACCATGGCCGATGTCTGCGTCATCATTCCGACCGTCAACACTGAACACATCACGCCGCACAGCGAGGCCTTTCAGGGGGTGGTATGGCATCTTCTGGTATCCCATCCACTCCTGAAAAAGCATCAGACAAAGTGGGAAGGTGCGGCACCATGACCACCAGAAGGGCGGTCTTCCTCGACCGTGACGGAGTGCTCAACGCCCCGCTTGTCCGGGATGGCCGGCCCTACCCGCCGGCGACGGTTGGCGAGGTCGTCATACCCGACGACGTTCCTGCAGCGACCCGGCTTTTGAAGAATGCGGGGCTTCTCCTCATCTGCTGCACCAATCAACCCGATGTCGGACGCGGTACGCAGAATATTGGAGAGGTTGAACGCATCAACGGCTACCTCGCTGCCCGGCTCGGCCTCGACGCCGTCGAGGTCTGCTATGATGCCCATGACGGTGGCCCACGTCGCAAGCCCGAGCCGGGCATGCTGCTGGAGGCCGCGCATCGTTTTGGGGTCGATCTGTCGGCGAGCTACATGGTTGGTGATCGGTGGCGGGACATCGAGGCCGGTCGTCGTGCCGGATGCACCTCCATTCTGATCGACCTCGGTTATGACGAACCCTGGCCCGTCGCTCCGGCCGAGCATGTGGTCGGCTCGCTTATGGACGCGGCCCTTCTGATTTTGTCGACGATCGGATCCTCTCCCGTTTCTGATCAGGAGATATGACCCGGAGCCCCCGGAGCCCGATGATGGAAATAGTTACTTTACAATCGCTAAAAGTCAGGCTGTTCGCCGATGGAGCGGATAAGGCTGGAATGCTTGAGATGTACGCCAATCCCTACATCAGTGGATTCACGACCAATCCGACCCTCATGTGCAAGGCTGGCATCTCGGACTACCTTGGATTTGCCAGAGAGATCCTCGATCTCATCCCCGATCGTCCGCTCTCTCTGGAGGTCTTTTCGGACGACTTTGACGAGATGGAGCGGCAGGCGATCCTCTTCGCGGGCCTTGGCCGCACGGTATACGTCAAGGTTCCAATCACAAACACCAGGGGCGAGTCATCACTTCCTCTCGTCAGCCGGCTGGCTGCCAGCGGTGTCAAGACCAACGTGACGGCGGTTATGACACGACGCCAGATCGAAGACTCTTATCAGGCACTCCGCGGCGGCCCGCCCTGCTACCTCTCGGTCTTCGCCGGCCGTATTGCCGACACCGGGGTCGATCCTGTCCCGCTGATGCGGGAGACCGTCCGGCTGATTGCCGAGGCGCCCAACATTGAACTGATCTGGGCCAGTCCGCGCGAGCTGCTCAATGTGGTTCAGGCGGATGAAGTCGGCTGCCACATCATCACCGCCACCAACGACATTCTCAAGAAACTGCCTCTGCTCGGCAAGGATCTCTCAACCTTTTCACTCGAGACGGTCCAGATGTTCAGGAGTGACGCAGTCAAGGCCGGCTTCTCCGTGCCGCTGACTGATCGTTGATGGAGGTCTTCAGATCACCCCGGCCTGTTCAAGTATGAACACGTAGTCGCAGGCGATATCGCGGAGCCGGTCATACCGCCCCGAGGCTCCGCCGTGGCCTCCCGGCTCGAGCTTGATCCGGAAGAGAAGCGGGTTCTGGTCGGTCTTCAGTGACCGCAGCCGCGCGACATACTTTGCCGGCTCCCAGTACATCACCTGCGAATCGTTGAGCGAGGTACGGATCAGCATTGCCGGATAGTCCTGCGCCACGATATTTTCGTATGGCGAGTAGCTCCGCATGTAGTCGTAAGCCGCCTTCTCATTCGGGTTTCCCCACTCGAGATACTCCCCGACCGTCAGTGGCAGCGAGGCATCGAGCATGGTGTTCATCACATCGACGA
>JBEGMZ010000475.1:0-2680 GCA_041182745.1 Acidobacteriota bacterium | reverse complement strand
GCCCGGAGAGCGGCGGCAAGGGTTCGACTTCTGGGCGGCGCACGAGTGTTCACACCGCCATTTTGACAACCACTACTTTCGCGATGATCCGACTCCGATCAAGCTTGGCAAGTACGAGGCCGAAGGCTGGACGGACATCGCCGTCGAGTTTCTTCGTCAGGAGAGGAAGCGGCCATTCTTTCTGATGCTCCAGATGGGGCCGCCACACGATCCATACAAGGCCCCGCCGCAGTACGAAGCCCTCTACGATCCACTGCGACTGCTGATGCGGCCGAACTGGATCGAGGGAACGCGAATGGGGAGCCGGCAGGATATCGCTTCGTACTATGCGCAGGTAACCGCGGTGGACGATCAGGTCGGCCGTCTGCTGGCGGTCCTTCGTGAGCTGAAGATCGATGGGAAGACAATTGTTGTTCTGACGTCCGACCACGGAGACATGCTCGGTTCACAGGGATTGCGATTAAAGCGCAAGCCGTGGGAGGAGTCGATTCGGGTGCCGGGTATAGTTCGCTACCCTGAGCAGATCAGAGCTGGATGGCAGACCGACACCATCCTGACCCACGTCGATTTTGCACCGACACTGCTGAGTCTGGCTGGCGTTCGGCCACCACGCTGGATGCAGGGTACTGATCTGTCACCGTTGCTGCGCGGTCGTCCAATGACGGCTCCGGATTCGGCCTTTTTCCAGATCTTCGGCCCTTTTGAGGGTGACGGTACCCCACAGGCGTGGCGTGGAGTCCGAACCTCCCGCTACAAGTATGCCCGGCAGCGGAGTGGACCGTGGGTTCTTTATGATCTTGAGCGCGATCCCTATGAGCGACACAACCTGGTCGATGATCCAGCCTTTGCCAGCCTTCGGGCCGGGATGGAACGGCGTCTCGCCCGCTGGCGCCGCCAGACCGGCGATGACGGCAGCGCCGACTGGACGGAGCTGGTCGAGGACAAAGGGCGACTCTATTCGCAGGGAGCCTTCTACACGGTCGAGGATTTTCTGCGTTGGGAGAAGAGGAGAGTCGGTCCGGCTGGTAAGAGGTGATCGGTCTGCCGGTCGCTCTCCTTTCGACTCGAAATGTACTGAAAAGTAAATGGTCGATCGTTTCGGCGATCTTTGCGAACCTTGGGGAATCGACTAAACTTCGACTGGAAGAGCTGACAATCGATGGAGAGTTCAATGTTGACGGACAGGTTGAGAAGGATACAGGTGGTCGATTCCCACACCGGAGGTGAGCCGACCCGGGTCGTGGTCGGTGGTGGGCCAGATCTTGGCACCGGCTCGATGGCCGAACGACTGGCAAGGTTTCGCGAATCACACGACTATTTTCGCAGTGCGGTGGTCAATGAGCCGCGTGGTTCGGATGTCATGGTTGGTGCGCTGCTCTGTGCGCCGGTGGCTGCTGACAGTACTGCCGGGGTGATCTTCTTCAACAATGTTGGCTATCTCGGGATGTGCGGGCACGGAACGATCGGGCTGATCGTGACACTGGCGCATCTCGGAAAGATTGCGGTTGGTGAGCACCTGATCGAGACACCGGTCGGGCGGATTTCGGCCCGGCTCCACGATTCGGGTGAGGTCTCGGTTCGTAACGTCGAGAGCTTCTCGTATCGTGAGAGAGTGACAGTTGAGGTTCCCGGGATTGGGCCGGTAACGGGAGATATTGCCTGGGGTGGCAACTGGTTCTTCCTGGTTGAAGAGCATGGGCAGGATTTGAATCCGGCCCGGGTCGAGGAGTTGACGGGCTTCACCTCCCGTATTATGGATGCGCTGGCCGCGGATGGCATCACCGGCAAGGATGGCCGGATGATCGACCATATTGAACTTTTCGGGCCGGCGAGCAATCCTTCCCTCGACAGCCGCAATTTCGTGCTCTGTCCGGGGAAGAGTTACGATCGTTCACCCTGTGGGACGGGGACCAGCGCCAAGATGGCGACTCTTCACGCTGCCGGCAAGTTGGCACCGGGCCAGATATGGCGTCAGGAGAGTATTGTTGGAAGCATCTTCGAAGGATTTGTGACAATCGAGGACGGCCGGCTCTATCCAACGATCAGGGGAACGGCCTTCGTCAACTCAGAGGCGACACTGATACTTGATGAGCGGGATCCGTTCTGCATGGGGAGTCGGCGATGAGTGCCGCTTCGTACGATCTGCTGATCGTTGGCGGCGGGATCGTCGGCGCAGCGTGTGCGCTGGAGGCGGTTCGGGCCGGTCTCAAAGTCTGTGTTTGTGAGGGTGGAGTGGTTGGAGGTGGGGCAACGGCGGCCGGAATGGGCCATCTGGTGGTGATGGACGACTCGGAGGCCCAGTTCGCGCTGACGAGTCACTCGCTCGCACTGTGGCGCGAGCTCGACATCTCCCTGCCGGCTGGGGCGGAGTATCACGCGTGCGGAACGCTCTGGGTTGCAGCTGATGCCGAGGAGATGGCCGAAGTAGGGCGAAAGCGCGATTTCTATCTCGAGCGTGGGGTACGGGTCGAGGTTCTCGATCCGCAGCAGCTGGCAGAGGCCGAACCGCAGCTTCGTCCTGGTCTGGCTGGAGCGCTGCTGGTGCCGGGGGATGCGGTCGTCTATTCACCGGTCGTCGCGCGACTGCTGGTCGATCGGGCGCTTGAGAGTGGAGCCACGCTGCGTGAAGGAGAGATGGTCTGCCAGGTTGCGCCAGGTGAGGTGATCCTGGCTGGAGGTG
>JBEGMZ010000474.1:0-15637 GCA_041182745.1 Acidobacteriota bacterium | reverse complement strand
ATGCCGTTGCGCACGACCGTGATCGGCAGCTATCCGTTTCCCGGATGGTTGGAGAATGCGACCCGCAACCTCGGCGATTTTGGTTCCGCCGATCAGGCCGAGATGCAGGACGACGCGGTGCTGGTCGCGATCCACGACCAGGTGACCGCCGGATTGGATGTGATCACCGATGGCGAGCAGACACGGCTGGACTTCAATCTTTCGTTCTATGGATTCATCGAAGGGGTGAGCCACTATCCGGAGCAGCCACGCAATTTTGGGCCACCGGCGCACGACCAGCGGGGAAAGCATGACATAGTCGGTGAGCTGCGAGCGCCGCGTGGGTTGGGCGTGGTTGAGGAGTGGACGCGACTGAAGCGGCTGGCACCGCCCGGGCCGGTACTGAAGGCGAGCGTGCCCGGCCCCTACACTCTGAGTGGCCGCCTCAATCCAAATAACGCCTACCGAGACCGCTACGCGGTGACCGAGGCGCTCATTCCACTGGTCGCGGCGGAGCTGAAGGCACTGATCGATGTCGGCTGCCGCGAGATTACGGTCGACGAGCCTTCGATGAGCTGTTACGCCTATCGCGAGGATCCGGAACGATTCGTCGATATCTTCAATCGCACGGTCGAAGGGGTTCGTGATCGAGCGCGTCTCTCGACCCATCTCTGCTTTGGAAACTACAAGGGGCGGGCGGTGGGGCCACGCCGCTACGCCCCAATGTTTCCGGCCTTTGCGCAGCTCGATGTCGATGAGATCCATCTCGAGATGGCGAGCCGGGAGTTCGCCGAGCTCGAGATCATCGAGTCGCTCGCCGCACGTTTCGATGTCGCAGTCGGGATTGTTGATGTCAAGAACTACTATATCGAGACACCGGCCGATATTGCCGGGCGGGTCAGGCAGTGCTTGCACCACGCGCCGCCGGAGAGGCTCGCTTTCGCGCCCGACTGTGGGCTGAGCCAGACGGCGCGCTGGGCGGCGAAGCAGAAACTGAAGAACCTGGTCGAGGGGGTTCGGTCAGTCCGCGAACGGATGGGGCTCACCCATGGATAGCCTCATTCCGCCGCTTCTGATGAACGAGGCGCTGCTGGCCGACATCCGGGCCGCCGCCGTTGAGAAGACGGCCTTTCACCTCTGGTGGCTCGGTCAGTCCGGATTTCTGATCCAGTGGCAGGGGCGCCACCTGCTGATCGATCCATACCTCTCCGATTCACTGACGAGCAAGTACGCGCTGACCGACAAGCCGCACCTTCGGATGACCGCGATCCCGATCGATCCGGCCCGGCTCGACTTTATCGACGTTGTGACATCGAGCCACAACCACACCGATCACCTTGACCACGAGACGCTCTGGCCATTGATGGCCGTCAATCCCCGAATGGCGATGGTCATTCCCGAAGCGAACCGGGAGTTTGTCGCGACGCGGCTGAAGTGTGATCCGCAGTGGCCGCACGGATTGACCGACGGAACGACGGTGACGGCGGGCGGCTTCAGTTTCACCGGCCTCGCCTCTGCCCACGAGCAGCTTGATCGGGATGAGCAGGGAAACTACCGTTGCCTTGGTTACCTGATCCGGTTTGGAGGCTGGACCGTCTTCCATCCCGGTGATGCCGTACCATACGAGGGAATGGCCGCGCGGTTGCTTGAACTGCAGGACGGACGGCGGGTCGATGTCGCCCTGATGCCGATCAATGGTCGGCGGCCGGAACGGCGTGTGACCGGCAATTTCTGGGGGAGGGAAGCGGCGCAGTTCGCGAGGGAGATCGGCGCCGGCATCGTCATCCCCATGCATTACGAGATGTTCACCTTCAACACCGAGCCACCGGATGAGCTTGTTGCAAGCTGCGCGGCGATTGGACAGCCGTACGCTCTTCTCCGCTGCGGTGAGAGATGGCGCAGTCCGGAAGCGTAAGTGTTCGGATCAGGATATGATTTCAACTTTGAGGAGACCAAATGTCGATCACATCGCACGATCGGGTGGCGGTTCAGGCCACGCTTGAGGATTCGTTCGACTTCGCGGCCGGGCAGGTCCGAAGACTGCTGGCGACCTATCCCGCTGACTACTATCCAATGTATACGGTGGGCGGAAAGTTCGGCGAGGACCGGAAGCGCTGGACTCACTGGTGCGACGGTTTCTTTCCCGGGATGATGTTCATCTTTGCCGAGCGGACCGGCGAGAGTGAGTGGCTCGATCGGGCAGTGTCCTACTCCACTCCGCTTGAGAGCCGCCAGTACGACCGGGCAGTTCACGATCTCGGATTTCTCTTCTTCTCGACCCACCGGCGCTGGCTGGAGCTTGGCGGACCAGCCGAGCGGATCGAGCCGCTGCTGATCCAGGCCGGACGAACGATGGCGATGCGCTTTATGGAGAAGGGGCAGTATCTGCGGTCATTTGTCGAGCCGGCCTCGCTCTTCATCGACATCATGATGAATGTCGGAACGATCTTCCTCGCCGCCGCGAAGACAGGGGACGAGCATCTGGCGCAGGTCGCCCATCGCCACTGCCGGACGACACAGCGCGTGCTGGTCCGTGGCGACGGGTCGACCTCGCACGAGGCGCTCTTTGATACGGCGACGGGTGAATGCCTTCGCCAGTCGACCCACCAGGGATACCGCGGAGACTCCTGCTGGAGTCGGGGGCTCGCCTGGTCGCTCTATGGATTCACGCGCTCGTGGCGGCAGAGCCACGAACCATCCTATCTGTCGACGGCGATGCTCAATGCTGACTACTATCTCGCGGCGACGCCACCGCACGGCGTGACGCCGTGGGACTATGACGCGCCCGAGGAGGGGCCGCTCAGCCGGGCCCAGGTCGATACCTCAGCCTGCGCGATCGCTGCCTCCGGGCTGCTCGATCTCGCCGACTCGGTTCCCGATGCGACCAGGGCGCGGGCCTACCGTGACTTCGCATTGACCTCGCTGCTCACTCTCTCCCGCCAGTACCTTGGGCGCCACACGCCCGGTTTCGAGGGGATTCTCAATGGCGGAGTCTACCATCTCCACAAGGGGCTCGGAGTGCACGAAGCGGTCCTCTTTGGTGAGTACTTCTTCGTCGAGGCGCTCGACAAGGCGTTGAAGGTTCTGGCGCGACCAATAGCTCCGGCGGTCGTCCGGCCTTATCCGGAAGATTCCCTCCCTGCCTGGGCGAGAACGTGGGCCGATGGGCCGACCGAGGAGGATATGCCCTCACCAGGAGGTGGCAGATGAGCGCTGCGAGCGACCGTCCGGTCGCCCTCGTTACCGGTGCCGGGCGCGGGATCGGGCGCGGCATCGCCGTTGAACTCGCCCAAACTGGCTACGATGTTATCATCAACTACGCCGGCAACGCTGCGGCGGCCGAAGAGTGCCTGACTCTGGTCCGCGCTGCGGGGGGTGAGGGCCGCACCGTGCGCGGGGATGTCGCGATTGCCGCCGATCGGGAACGTCTGCTAAGCGAAGCGCTTGCCCTCTCTGGTCGCGTCGACCTGCTGGTCAACAACGCCGGGGTCGCGCCGAAGGTTCGAGCCGATATCCTCGATGCCGGCGAAGAGTCGTTCGACCATCTGATCGATGTCAACCTCAAGGGGCCATACTTTCTGACCCAGCTTGTGGCCCGGCAGATGATCGACCAGCGCGCGGCCGGGCAGAGTGGAGCCTTTGGTCCGCCGCGGATCGTCACCATCACCTCGATCTCCGCCTACACCGCCTCCACCAACCGCGGTGACTACTGCGTCGCCAAGGCCGGGCTCGCGATGATGACCCGGCTCTTTGCCGCCCGCCTTGCTGAGCACGGCATCTTCGTCTTTGAAGTCCGCCCCGGAGTGATCGCTACCGACATGACTGCCGGGGTGAAGGAGAAGTATGACCGTCTGATCGCTGAAGGGGCCTGGCCAATCCGCCGCTGGGGACTCCCCGAGGATGTCGGGCGGGCGGTGGCCGCGATCGCCCGCGGTGATCTGCCCTTTGCCACCGGCGAGGTGATCAATATCGATGGTGGATTCCACCTCCGAACGCTCTGACCATCCGATGGCGGATCGACGGCTTGTTCTTGACCTGATCAGTCTCCCCGTCACATCGGCGTGGCTGGCAGTTCCGGATCAGCTGACCCGGCGCAGATGGTACTCCGATTCCCTTGAGGTCTATTCACGGTGGCTTCAACAGTTGCTGATATCTTTCTGTTTGTCCTGAAACACGGTGTCTTCATTCTCGCGCTATGCCTTATCGCCTACTCGATCGGGCGTCGGGTCGCCCTGCGGTTTGACTACCATTCGTTTGCGGAGAGGGTGGTCTTCAGTCTCGGGCTGGGACTGGGGATCGTTGCCGGCCTTGTCTTTCTGGCCGGCATCGCCGGCCTGCTCAGGACGTGGATTCTGGCGGTCGTGCTGGCGGTCGCTACTCTCCTCTGTGCTCAAATCCGTCACGAGTTACTGGAAGACCTCAAGGTTGTCTGGCACCAGGTTACTGGTCGAACCCGGGTCCAGCTGTTTCTGGTCGTCCTCGTCGTTCTGCTCACCCCGGCGGTTATTCTGGCCCTCTACCCGCCGACTGCGTTCGACGCGACCATGACCCACCTGCCGCTGGTCAAACAGTACCTGCGAGACCAGCGGATCTCGGCAGTCCCATTTGTACGCTGGTCGGTGCTGCCACAGCTGCAGCACATGCTCTTTGTGCCGGGCATGCTCTTCTGTGATGACGTCGCGCCGCAGCTGATCCAGCTTCTGATGGTGTTTCTTGTCGGGCTGACCCTCTACAGCTGGGGAGTCCGCCACTTCACCAGGCGAATCGGACTCTGGGCCGCCGCTCTCTGGTTGGCCCATCCGATGGTCGTCTTTATCGGGACTTCAGCCTACGTCGACGCCGGGCTGACATTCTTTCTCCTGCTCGCCAGTTACGCCACCTTCAACTGGATGAGAGAGAATAACGGAGCGGCTGGCTGGCTGGCGCTCGCCGCGATCTTCAGCGGTTTTGCCGCCGGCACGAAGTATGCAGCACTCTCCTTTCTCGGGCTCTTTGGACTGATGATCCTGCTCCACTCGATTCGGTGCCGGCGGTGGAGCGCGCCATTTGTCTACGCTGTTATTGCCGCCAGCGTCGCCGCCCCCTGGTATCTTTACAACTACCATCAAACCGGCAATCCGGTCTTTCCATTGATGGGGGATCGTTTCGGATACAGTTTCTGGTCGCAGAGCGATCTGAACGCCCAGATGGTCGAGCTGAACACTCACGGCCTGGGCCGTTCCCTGAGCAGCCTGTTCTGGCTGCCCTGGAATCTGGCATTTTATCAGCAGAAATTTCTCCTCGAAGCGCCCTATCTCCCCTTCCACCTCCTCTTCCTGCCGTTCCTGATAGTCGGACTGTTGTCGAGATCGATTCGTCAGCTGCTGATCGTGATTGTTGCCTCCGTCGTCTTCTGGTTCAACAGCGCCCAGGTACTGCGGTATCTGCTGCCGGTGGTGCCACACCTGTCGCTGGCAGGAGCGGCGTCGCTGGCGCTGGTGCTGAGTCGCCTGCGGCTGGCGGCAGGGGTGAGACGGAAAGAGGCGCTGACGCTGATCCTGCTGGTTCTGACCATTCTGCCGGGGACGGTCTACGCGCTGATAAAGATCAACCTCCAGGGCAGACTGCCGTACGATAGAAGCAGCCGGAACAAGTATCTCTCGACCCAATTGATACAATATCCAGCGCTGCAATACCTCAATGAAGAGCGCGGACGGGACTACACGTTATATGTATTTCAGGCTCCGCGAATGGTCTATTTCGCGGATGGCAATTTTCGTGGCGACTGGTTTGGGGAGGCCCGTTTTCCGGGCATCCTTGACGAGACCAGCCAGGTGGTCAAGATAAAAGAGGGAAGAGGGCTCTATGAGAAACTTCGATCGCTCAAGGTTACCCACCTGCTGATAACCTCTCCCTATTCGAGGATCGAAGTCTCGAGAGATATCCCATACCAGAACCACCTGCTAAGATTGGTTGAGATGCTGAAGATGGACAATTCACTGCGGACCCGGCGACTGGCCCGGTTTGAACTGCCCACGGATCAATTTTTTCAATCACACTTCAAGCTGGTCTATGCGCGGTCCTATAACAGGCTATTCGAGCTGACCGACGCTCCACTCGGGTTGAAGCCGGACGAAGAGAGGCTGCAAAATCCGGGGTTTGAAACACTGGATGCCTCCGGTGTCCCGTCCTGGGTTACCGGACGTGAGAGCGTGCTGGAGAGGTCGGGCCACGAATCGTCGATTGCGCTCAGGTGTGGTGATCGCGTCTCCTGCCTTTCACAGACCGTCGAGGTTGAAACCGGCCACACCTATCGGCTGAGTAATTATGCGCGGGCGATTGAAGGTGGTACCGAGATGATACTTGGAGTGAGTTGGATCGACAGTGAGGGGCGATTGATCGAGACCGACCGCGAATTCTTCCTGGTGGAGGGGGAGTGGCGCCCCTATGAGATCGTGGCGACCGCTCCCCCATCGGCGGTTATGGCAAGGATCGTGACGGCGTCGGATGAGGGACGGCCGCTGCTGCTCGACGACTACTCTTTTACCCGGCCCGGATATCGGTAACAATCTGAGGGAAGGGTATGCGGCGGAGTCTCATTTTTTGACTTGCAGGCAGAAATATAAAAAAATCGCGACATGACCCAGACCCTGGCGGGAAGACCCGGGAGTGCAGAGACTGGTGTAAGAGGAGGCTCACTTTGCTGGTAAAAAGATGGCTGTTACTTTTTCTGTTATCAGGTCTTTTCGTCATCAGATATTCGTGGCCGAATCAGGTGGCCGCGGACGGGAAGATCGACTTCAATCGTGATATCCGGCCGATCCTCTCGGACAAGTGTCTGCAGTGCCATGGGCCGGATGAGACAACCCGGAAGGCGCGGCTGCGTTTCGATACGCAGGAAGGGGCAATGGCAAAGCCCGGGGTGATCGTTCCAGGTGATTCAGTGGCGAGCCGGCTGATCCGGCGGGTCACCTCGACCGATCCCGATCTGGTCATGCCACCCCCATCGACCGGCCATCAGTTGACGCTGAGAGAGGTCGCGCAGCTGAAGCAATGGATCGACGAGGGGGCGAAGTGGGCGCAGCACTGGGCCTATATTGCGCCGGTGCGTCCGGCGCTGCCAGCACTCCGGGATAGCGGAGCCTTATCGGTCCAGAACCCGATCGACGCCTTCGTGCGGGCACGGCTCGAGCGCGAGGGCTTGAAGCCGGCACCGGAGGCGGACCGACTGACGCTTCTGCGGAGGGTGACCTTCGACCTGACGGGGCTGCCACCAACGCTCGCTGAGGCGGAGGCCTTTCTGGCCGACAAGTCGCCCCAGGCCTATGAGAGACTGGTCGACCGATTGCTGGCCTCGCCCCATTATGGTGAGCGCTGGGCAAGGCCGTGGCTCGATCTGGCACGGTATGCCGATTCGCACGGCTATGAGAAAGACCGGCCGCGGGTGATGTGGAAGTATCGTGACTGGGTGATCAACGCACTCAACGCTGACAAGCCCTTCGACCAGTTCACCATCGAGCAGCTGGCCGGAGACCTCCTGCCCGGGGCGACCAACGAACAGCTGATCGCGACCGGGTTCCATCGCAACACGATGCTCAACCAGGAGGGTGGTGTTGATGACGAGGAGGCGCGCTGGGAGACGCTGGTCGATCGCACCAACACAACCTCGACGGTCTGGCTCGGCTCAACGCTTGGCTGTGCCCAGTGCCACAACCACAAATACGATCCATTTTCGCAGAAGGAGTACTATCAGCTGCTTGCGTTCTTCGACGCGCATGAGTACCGAATGCTGGTCATGCCCGGGAGCGAAGGCTGGGTGATCGAGCCAGAGCTGGAGCTGCCGACCCCGGAGCAGGCGGCGCGGCGATCGGCACTCCAGGCGGAGATCAAGGAGGTTGAGTCGCAGCTGAAGGCGGAGACACCGGCGCTTTCCGGCGCACAACAGCGCTGGGAGGACGAGGTGCGGAGCGCCGCGCAGAATTGGCAGCCGCTTTCACCGCACCAGTTGGTCTCGACCGCTGGAACAGGCTTGCGCCAGCTTCCCGACCAGTCGATCCTCGCCGCGTCTCCGGAGAGTGGTGCCGTCATTGCGAGTGACGTCTATGAGCTTACACTGACGCTTCCAGCGCTTGCCGGGCCGCTGACCGGACTGCGTCTCGAGGTGCTGCCTGATCCGAGCCTGCCGAAGAGCGGCCCGGGGCGCGACATCTATGGCAACTACGTTATGACTGGATTCGAGGCGGCGCTGCTGACGGCGGCAGGTCGATCAGAGCCGTTAAGTTTCGCGCAGGTTCAGGTCGATGACGCCGTTGGGCGATCGACGCTCGACGCGCCATATCGATGGTCGATCGATGCGACACGTGACGAGCAGCGGCAGGCGCGCCAGGCCGTCTTTCTTCTGGCCCATCCGCCGACACTGAGTGAGGGCACAAAGCTGCGCGTCAGGATCGATCAGGAGTCACGGGTCGTCAATCAGGGATTGGGTCGAGTGCGCCTCTCGGTGACGACGGCAGAGAATCCGCTGCGGATCGTCGAGCTGCCGCTGCGTTTACGGCGGACACTCGCGGCGGCCCCCGGCGAGCGTACGTCCAAACAGCAGGAGGATCTTGTCGCACAGTTCCGCCAGGTGACACCGCTGCTCAAGAAAGAACGGGACCGGCTGGCCGCACTGAGGAGAGCGATCGACGACCTCGGAATCATCAAGGCCCCAATCATCCGCGAGCGCCAATCGACGGAGGTCCCCTCAACCGAGCTGCGGATTCGTGGCGGCTACACCAACCGTGGTGAACGGGTCTATGCCGCCACGCCGGCTTCGCTCAACCCCTGGCCGGCCAATGCCCCGGTCAACCGGCTCGGGCTGGCGCGCTGGCTGGTCAGCGCCGACAATCCTCTGACCACGCGAGTGATGGTCAATCGTTTCTGGGAGCAACTGTTTGGCCGTGGTCTGGTTGAGACCTCGGAAGACTTTGGGCGGCAGGGCAGCGCACCGACCCACCCGGAGCTGCTCGACTGGCTGGCGGTCGAGTTCCGAGTGGGTGGGTGGAGCGTCAAGCGGCTGGTCCGCCTGATGGTCACCTCGGCGACCTATCGCCAGTCGTCGCACTTCGATCGCGCAGTCGATGACCCCTACAATCGGCTGCTTGCACGCGGGCCGCGTTTCCGGCTTGATGCGGAGACGATTCGTGACGCGGCGCTGCTGGCAAGCGGACTGCTCGACGCGAGGGTTGGCGGGCCAAGCGTCTTTCCGGTCCAGCCGGAGGGCATCTGGGCCAACCCTTACGATGGCTCAAGTGTCAAGTGGACGACCAGCGCCGGCACGGACATCTATCGCCGAAGCCTCTACACTTTTCTGCGACGGACGGCTCCATATCCGATGATGACGACCTTTGATGCACCAAGCCGTGAGTTCTGCACGGTACGTCGTGTCCGGACCAACACGCCACTGCAGGCGCTCAATCTGCTCAACGACGAAGCGCTCTTCGATATGGCGCGAGCGCTGGCGGAGAGGATGCGCGGAGATCAGGATGGTGGAGTCGCCGCACGGCTTGGCTACGGGTTCCGTCGCTGTCTGACTCGCGCTCCGTCAACCGCTGAGCTGGCCCGACTCGAGAGGCTCTATCACGAGCAGCTCGAGATCTATCGCCGTGATCCAGCCGCCGCAAGGCAGGTCGCGAAGGGGATGGCTGGTGATCCGGCGGAGGCGGCCGCCCTGACCATGGTCGCCAACGTCCTGCTCAATCTCGATGAGATGCTGACCAAGGAGTAACGATGAAGAGAATGAACCTTGAATCATCGATGGAACTGAAGAGTCTGACCCGGCGTCACTTTTTTGCCCAGGCCGGTTTCGGGATTGGCGGGGCGGCGCTGGCGTCGCTCGCGGGTCGTGAAGCGCAGGCCGAGGTCGCCCACCAGCTGAAGACCCACTTTGCGCCAAAGGCGAAGAACGTCATCTTTCTCTTTATGGCTGGCGGACCGTCGCAGCTCGACATGTTCGATCCGAAGCCGGCGCTCAACAAGTACGACAACCAGCCGATCCCGGCCGAGCTGGTGAAGGGCGAGCGCTTCGCCTTCATCAAAGGGACGCCACTCTGTCTCGGCTCACCATTTCGTTTTGCACCGCACGGCCAGTCGGGAGCGATCATCTCGGAGCTTTTGCCACGGCTGGCAAAGCATGCCGATGAGCTGGCGATCATCCGCTCGATGCACACGACACAGTTCAATCACGCTCCCGCCCAGATCTTTCTCAATACCGGCCACCAGATCATCGGGCGGCCGAGCATCGGTTCGTGGCTGATGTACGGGCTGGGCAGCGAGAATCGTGATCTGCCGGGCTTTGTCGTGCTGCTCTCAGGAGCGGCCGATCCGGATGGTGGCAAGGCCCTCTGGGGCAGCGGATTTCTGCCGACGGTCCACCAGGGGGTTGAGTTTCGTTCGAAGGGCGATCCGGTCCTCTTTGTCTCGAATCCGACCGGGGTGAGTACGGCGGCGCGGCGCGGAACCCTCGATGCCCTGCGTGACCTCAACCAGACGCGGCGTGAGCTGACCGGAGATCCCGAGGTGACGACACGGATTGAGGCCTACGAGCTAGCCTTCCGCATGCAGACGAGCGTCCCGGAACTGACCGACATTACGAAGGAGCCGGCGGCGATCCAGCAGCTCTACGGAACCGAACCGGGCAAGAAGTCCTTCGCCAACAACTGCCTGCTCGCCCGGCGGCTGGTTGAACGTGGAGTCCGTTTCGTCCAGCTCTTTCATCGCGGCTGGGACACCCACGGCAACTCGGTTGGCGGAGATATCGCGGTTGGGCTGCCGCGTCTCTGCGCCGAGATCGATCAACCGATCAGCGCGCTGCTGACCGACCTGAAGCAGCGCGGGCTGCTCGACGAGACGCTCATCGTCTGGGGAGGTGAGTTTGGTCGAACTCCAATCAACGAGCGGCGCGAAGGGGCGATGCTCATGGGGCGCGACCACCATCCACGCGCCTTCACCATGTGGATGGCGGGAGCCGGTGTCAAACCTGGCGTGACGCTTGGTGAGACCGACGAGTTCGGCTACAACATCGTTGCCGATCCGGTCGATGTCCACGACCTGCACGCGACGATGCTCCATCTGCTCGGACTGGATCATACCCGGTTGACCTTCAAGTTCCAGGGCCGGGCCTTTCGGTTGACCGATGTCCACGGCCGGGTTCAGCAGAAATTGCTCGCCTGATCAACTCTTATGGGACCGATAAGACGAAGAGGTCCCATAAGACCCATAGGTCCTGTCCAGTCAATCACAATCAACGAGGAGACCAATTAAATGAAACGATCAATAATGCTTCTGCTGGTGGTACTGTTGACCCTGACCGTCAACAGTCTGGCCGAGGTGCGACTTTCGTCGATCTTCGCCAATGGAATGGTTCTGCAGCGGGATCGTCCGGTCAAAATCTGGGGCAAGGCAAATGTTGGTGAAGCGGTGACGGTCCGCTTTCGTGGAGAGGAGTTGAAGACGGTGGCCGACGCGCTCGGCCGGTGGGAGGTCTTCCTCAAGCCGGGTTCCGCTGGCGGCCCCTTCGAGCTGAACATCCAGGGGAACAACTCGATTAGTCTGGCCGACGTGCTGGTCGGTGAGGTCTGGCTCGCCTCGGGCCAGTCGAATATGGAGTGGCGCGTCAGTGCATCGAACGATGCCGAGAAGGAGATCGCCGCCGCCAACTACCCACAGATCCGTTTCTATAAGGTCGAGCACGTCGTTGCCGATGCGCCGCAGGAAGACGTCAAGGCGGCCTGGCAAGCGGTCACTCCACAGACGATCGGAGCCCTCTCGGCGGTCGGATACTTCTTTGCCCGTCATCTCCATCAGCAGCTCAAGGTTCCTGTCGCCATCCTGCAGGCTCCGTGGGGTGGAACGCCGGTCGAGAGCTGGATCAGTCCCTCGGCGCTGGCCGCCGATCCGGCACTACTCCCGGCCTACTCCTACTGGGGGCGCATTCTTGAGAACCATCCGGCGGCCATGATCCGCTACGAGCAGGCCGTGGCGAAGTGGGAGGCCGATGGCAAGAAGGGCGCCCGGCCCGGGATCCCGGCCGGCCCCGGCCATCCCCACGCGCCCTCGACCCTCTGGAACGGGATGATCGCGCCGATTGTGTCCTTTGGTATTGCCGGCGCCATCTGGTACCAGGGGGAGACGAATGGCTCGAAGGAGCGCGCACCGGTCTACCATCGCCTCTTCGCGGCGATGATCACCGACTGGCGCCGGGCGTGGGGCCAGGGAGACTTTCCGTTCCTCTTTGTTCAGCTCGCCAATTATGGCAAGGTCGCTGGAGTGAGTGGCTGGCCGGAGCTGCGCGAAGCCCAGCTCCAGACGCTGCGGCTCAACAACACCGCGATGGCGGTGACGATCGACATCGGCGACTCGGGCGACATCCATCCGAAGAACAAGCAGGATGTTGGTCTGCGCCTCGCCCTGCCCGCCCGCGCCCTCGCCTACGGTGAGAAGCTGGTCCATTCCGGACCCATCTTCCGCCAGCAGACGATCGAGACCAGCGCGGTGCGCCTCTTCTTCGATCACGTCGGCGGTGGGCTGGTCGCCCGTGGCGGGGAGCTGAAGGGATTTGAGATTGCCGGGGTTGATGGCAAGTTTGTTGCGGCCACCGCCCGCATCGACGGTGCGACGGTCGTCGTCTCGAGCCCGGATGTGGCCCTGCCGACCCAGGCCCGCTATGGCTGGGCCGATGACCCGGTGACCACTCTCACCAACCGGGAGGGGCTGCCCGCCTCGCCCTTCCGCACCATCAGTCGCTGATAAACCGATAGATCAGGGATCGGGGATATCCCCCCGATCCCCAACCCTCAACCGTCTGTCCCCACTCCCCGGTTACCATGAAAGAATTCGAGAATCAGACCATCAATACCGTCTCCCGTCGCCTGCTGCCATTCCTGATGCTGCTCTACCTGGTCGCCTACATCGACCGATCAAATATCTCCGTCGCCGCCCTGCAGATGAACGCCGAACTGGGACTGACGGCGATGATGTACGGATTCGGAGCCGGACTCTTCTATCTGACGTATATAATCTTTGAAGTTCCAAGCAACATCATCCTCGACCGGGTAGGTGCGCGGCGCTGGATTGCCCGCATCATGGTCTCGTGGGGCATTGTGGCCTGTGGGATGGCCTTCATCCAGAACGCCAGTCAGCTCTACGTGATGCGCCTGCTGCTGGGAGCAGCCGAGGCCGGCTTCACGCCCGGGGTTATCTACTACATCAGTCGCTGGTTTCCCGCCAGCCACCGGGCGCGGGCAATGTCGCGCTTCTACATTGCAGCGACACTGGCCTCAGTGATCGGCCTCCCACTCTCAGGCGCGCTCCTGAAGATGGATGGGATCGGTGGGTTCAGCGGCTGGCGCTGGCTCTATTTCATCGAGGGGATACCGGCGATTCTGCTGGGGCTGGTAGTCCTTCGATACCTGCCGGACAGACCCTCCGAGGCCCGGTGGCTCGATCCTGCGCAGAGCCGCTGGCTGGAAGAGGTCATAACCGCCGAGAAGGTCAACGCGCCAGATTCGCACGCTGCCGGCTGGCATCGCGCCTTCAGCGATTCGCGTGTCTGGGGGCTGAGCCTCTTCTGGCTGCTCCAGGCCTTTGGGACGATCGGCATCACCGTCTTTCTGCCCCAAATTCTGAAGGGGCTTTCGAGTGCGAGCAATTTTGTCGTGACCCTCTTCTCCGCCTTGCCCTTCATCTTTGCCTCGCTGCTGATGTATCTCAATGGGCAGCATTCCGATCAGAGGCGCGAGCGCCAGCTCCATCTGGCCATTCCGATGCTGCTGGCCGGCATCCTTCTCCTGGTCAGCCTGCGCAGCGGGAGCCTGTCGCTGACCTACGTGCTGCTGATTCTTACTATCGGGCTCAACTGGGCAGCGACTCCGATCTTCTGGGGCGCAACAACAGAGTATCTCGCCGGCAGCCCCGCAGCAGCCAGCTCGATCGCGCTCATCAACTCGATCGCCAATCTGGCCGGAGTCTTCCTGCCACCCCTTATTGGGTTGATGCGTGACCGGAGCGGCTCCTACAATGGAGGTCTGATGATGGTTTCCGTCGCCCTCTTTGCCGGAGGATTGCTTGCGCTCTATCTCGTCAGAGCCCAAAAAGATGAGACACCCCGACGTGACTTGGAATAAGATGAATATCTGATTGGGCCAGCCGGAGGTTGATCCCTGATCGTCAACCTGACAAACTTTCAGAGTGATGCAACTTACGTTTCTGATCATTCTTGGGGCGGGGATTCTCTTCGGGCTGTATCGGCTGCTCACGTTGGCTCTGCACGCGCTCGACCACCGGGTGACGACCGGAGATCTCGGTATGATCGGAATGATTGGCCGCACTGAGACCGAGTTGGCGCCATTCGGAGAACCAGGCCGGGTCTTTGTTCACGGCGAAATCTGGCGGGCCATCTCCGGCCTCAGGATTCCGCCGGGGACGGCCGTTCGTGTGACGCGGGTTGATGGTCTGATGGTCGAGGTCGAGCCGCTCCATCCGGAACGACTGCTGGCCGGCACCCCGCTCCGCTCGATCGTCGATCACTATTCACCAGATGAGGAGGGAGAAGGGCATGGATGACATTCTTTCACTGCCGCTGTTTCTGCTTGGTATGGTCGGGATCTACCTGCTAAGCTCGATCAAGATCGTCAGCGAGTACGAGCGGGGAGTGATCTTTCGCCTTGGACGCCTGCTGCCGCAGGCTAAAGGGCCGGGCCTGATCCTCGTCTTCCGGCCGTTCGACCGGATGCAACGGGTCAGCCTCCGGACGGTGACCATGGACGTGCCGCCGCAGGATATCATCACCCGTGACAATGTCACCGTCTCGGTCAATGCGGTTGTCTACTTCCGCGTCCTCGATCCACGGCTGGCGGTGGTCGAGGTCGAGAACTATCTTTACGCCACCTCACAGCTCGCACAGACCACGCTGCGGTCAGTCCTCGGCGAGGCCGATCTCGACGATCTTCTCTCCGAGCGCGAGAAACTGAACGCCCGATTGCAGGAGATTCTCGACAAGCATACCGATCAGTGGGGCATCAAGGTCTCGCTGGTCGAGATCAAGGGGGTCGATCTGCCGCCGGAGATGCGTCGCGCGATGTCACGTCAGGCTGAGGCTGAACGCGAGAAGCGGGCCAAGATCATCCACGCTGAGGGTGAGTACCAGGCCGCCGAGAAGCTGGTCAGCGCCGCCAACGCGATCGCCACCGAGCCGGTCGCCATCCAGTTGCGCTACCTCCAGACCCTGACCGAGATCGGCGTCGAGCAGAACACGACCGTCGTCTTCCCGATACCGGTTCAGTTTCTGGACTCGCTCACCAGATCGATGAGATCGGAGCAGAAACCCGAGCCGGTTGAGATATCCGCCGAGCGTCGCCGTGACACGCAACCAGTGCCGCGCGGCTGACGATCAACCCCCTTACAACGCCGAAATGGAGTTGAATGTGCTCAGAGCGCTGCTACTCACAGTCCTGCTGTTCATCCCCGGGCTGGTCTCCGCCAAACCGCCCCGCAACCTGGTCGTTCTCTATGCCGATGACTGGCGCCACGACACCCTTGGCATTGCCGGCCACCCGATTGTCCTCACTCCGCGCCTTGATCAGCTCGCGCGGGATGGGGTTCGCTTTCGTCACGCCTATGTTACAACCGCAATCTGCGGAGT
>JBEGMZ010000473.1:0-2836 GCA_041182745.1 Acidobacteriota bacterium | reverse complement strand
CGGCCGTGCTGACCAGCTTCGTCTGATCCATCTGCAGGATGAAGTCGGTTACCGGGCTCTCATCAAAGCGATAGAATGCGACCTTGCCATTGTCCGGTGACCACCACATAGCCGAGTTCTGGTTCAGCTCCTCGCCGTAGACCCAGCTCGCCGTGCCGTATTTGATCCGCGTCTTTTCGTTGCCGTCAGTGGTGACAGCAAACTCGTTGCTGCCATCGGCATTGCTCAGCCAGAGGTTGCGCTGGCGATAGAAGGCCTTCTTCGTGCCGTCCGGGGAGATGGCCGAGTCGAACTGACGGCCACGTACCGGTCCGCCGCGCCTTCCGGGTCCGTTCGGGCCACTGATCGGACCGCTCCCTTCGACCGAACTTGTCCCGCGCGTCATCAGATCGTAGCGGAGAACTTTACCCTCTCGTGTAAACTCGAAGGCCCGTCCGCCGTCGATCCACCGCACGTTGAGCGCCCCTGACTTCACCGAACCGGGAATCTCCCGACTCATCTTCTGAAACTGCTCGTATCCTGGCATCGACTTCAGCCGCTGCTGCGAAAATACAGTCAATGTCGGTAGAGACAGCACGAGGAGAGCCACGAAGACTCTCAGGACATTCAACTCAGATCTTCTCATCTTTGATCTTGCCTCCGGGTTAAAGCTGATTCCGATTCGGGCTCCTGCGAGGTGCGGTCCGATACTTTCTCTGCTATGACCGGGCATCTCGGATCGACCAACAGCCACATCAGGGAGCTGAAGAGAAAGACAGCGGCCGTTATGTGGAAGGGAAGTGACCAGGACTGAAGGCGCTCCACGGCAAGCCCGACGACCAGTGGAGCAATCGCTCCGCCAAAATTGCCAATCATATTCATTGTGCCGGTAACGGCCCCGGCATATCGTCGACCGACATCGAGACAGACCGCCCAGGCGGCGCTGGTGGTCGTGGTCTGGGCACAGAGGGCGAAGGCGAGAAGTATTGCTGCCACTCGGCCATTCTCGACCGAGGCCACCGTCAGCAGAAGCAGCCCACTGGTTAGATAGCCGGCAATGCCCACCCCGCATCGTGCCAGTTTCAGGTTTCCCCGGGCTGCCAGCCGGTCAGTAATCCAGCCACCGAAGAGGTAACCAGGGAGGCTTATCAGCCAGGGCAGTGAGGAGAGCCAGCGTGTTCCCCCGGTCGAGAAGCCGCGGGCCTCGATAAGGTAGGTTGGCAGCCAGGTGATGTAGAAGAAGAGCCCATACCCGTACGCAAAGTACATCAGGCCGATCAGGATCATGTTGCGGCTGGTGAGAAGGGAGCGCCAGGGCAGGCGCCGGGCCGATGGTGACTCCGCCTGCCTCACAAGAAGCTCTTCACGCTCTTCCTCGCTGAAACTCTGATGCTGGTGCGGAAAGTCACGAAACCAGCGGTGCCAGGCAAACGCCCAGATCAGACCGATCAGCCCAAGCTCGACAAAGACCAGCCGCCAACTCTGAATATCGAGCAGAGTAAAGATCAGTGGTGCGGTCAACGCCGAGCCAGTCGCCAGGCCGAGAAATGAGACGCTCATCGCCCGGCCCTGCTCCCGTTGCCCAAACCAGCGCGACACGGCCCGGGCAATATTCGGAAAGGCTCCCGCTTCACCTGCCCCAAAGAGAAACCTGATCAACAGCAGTGAGCGGTAACCGATCACCGCCCCTGTCAGGCTGGTCATCGCCGACCACCAGACGACAATGCGAGTCAGTGCCAGCCGCGCCCCGAAACGATCACCGAGCCAGCCGCTCGGAATCTCGAACAGTGCGTACGCCAGACTGAAGGCACTGAAGATATAACCCTTCTGGGTGGGCGTGAAACCGAACTCGTGTGACATCATCGGCATGGCCGCCGAGATCGCGAGTCGGTCAAGGTAGGTGATGACCGTCAGGGTGAATATGAGCACCAGCAGCGTCCGGCGAGCTGGCATCGAACGGCGGCGGGTTCCTCTATCGGTGCTTGGAAGGAGATCGTTCCTCATAGACTCAAGGTCACCTGACGTCAAAGACCGGCACCTCGCTCAGCAGTGTCCGGCCCCCGGCCCGACTGATGACATAGACGGCCCGACCGGCGTAGTCACGACCCTCGATCCGGATTCGCAGTGTGACGTCGACCGAGATCCGATTACCATCCCACGGTTCGGTCCGAAGCGCCTCCGTGACCCACGTGGTCGGCTTTCGAACTACCAAGGACTGCGCGAAGCGTCGCAGATTTCCGATCTCGACAAATGGATTGACCACTGCAGCCGTGCTCTGCAAAATCGCTCCATCGAACTTCTGCAGGAAGGAGACAATATCTTCCGGGATTCTGATCGGACCCGCCGCCTGTTCCGCCTTCAAGGCTCCGTCCCGTGCCGCAATCGTCGAGCCGGCATCGAGATCGGCGGCTGCCGCGAGCCGGAAGTGTGCCGCCGCCTCTGCCGCCCTGTTCTGCTGGAGCGCAATCTCGCCCAGACCCTGGTGCGACCACCCATAGGTCAGAATCGGCAGCGGATCGGCCTTCAGGGCCTCGCTGAAGAGACTGGCCGCCTCATCAAACTTCTTCAGCGCCAGCAGAATGCGGCCGGTAAGCGCCTTCAGTGTCGTTGCCCGCGGATTGGCCTTCAATCCCTCCCGGGCCCTTGTTTCGGCCGTTGCCAGATCGCCGCGACTGAACGCAAAGTTGGCCTGCCCGAAATACTCCGATTCCGAGGGGCGCCGCGGATAGATGTCGTTGGCGTAATCGATCTGTAGATACTTGTTCTCCGGATCGGTCTCGATCGTCAGCAGCGGCGCCGGGGTCGCAAAGGTCACCGTTCCATACTCGCTCGCCTTGACCAGTACCTGCTGCCGCAG
>JBEGMZ010000472.1:0-4781 GCA_041182745.1 Acidobacteriota bacterium | reverse complement strand
ACCAGGTCCGGACTTAATCAAAGAAAACTGAGGCAGGGGAAGCATGAGCCGTTGGATTGAGCATATTCTGATCAGCCGCGAGAGCGGCCGGCTGCGGAGTGGTTGGCGAGTGATGATTTTTCTGCTGGCGCTGATCGTGCCGCCGTCCCTCTGGCGCACGCAGGACGAGGCTGGCGAATCCGGGTCGGCGGCCAGCGTCGCCGCTCACCTCGAAGTTGGGATTGACCAGGTGCTGAACTACTTACCGCTGGTGATCTGGGTTCTGATCGTCTCGTGGGGTTGCCTCGCCCTGCTCGAAAGTCAGGGGCTGGGTGCGCTCGGGCTGCGTGTGCGTGCCGGCTGGTGGCGAGACTTTCAGCGCGGGCTCCTGATGGCGACGCTGATGGTCTTCGCCATCTTTCTGCTGCAGGCTCTCGCGGGCGGATCAAGGCTGACGCCAAACCCATACTGGTGGCCAAACCGGACGCTCGAGGCCCCAGCGTTGCGACACGCCCTGGCCGAGACCGCCTGGGCACTGCTGATGCTGACGCTGGCGGCCTTCTTTGAAGAGCTGCTCTACCGCGGTTACGCGTTTCAGACCCTGCTGCGTGGAACTCACCCGTTGGTGCCGATCACCATCCTCTCGGCGCTCTTCGGTTTGAGCCACCTTGGCAACCCAAACAGCAACGCACTCTCAACCGCCAACACCATTCTGGCCGGCATCTGGCTCTCGGTTGCCTATCTGAGAAGCCGCAACCTGTGGTTCCCTGCCGGGCTCCATCTCGGCTGGAACATCGCTCTCGGCCCGGTTCTCGGTCTGCCGGTAAGCGGAAGGCTGATCCCAGCCCACCCATTGCTTCTGAGTTCAAGTGCCAGCCCGGTCTGGCTGACTGGTGGTGAGTATGGAAGTGAAGGGGGTGCGGCGGCAACGCTGGTGCTGATTGGCGCCATATTTATAATTGGCCGCCGGCAGAGATGGCCAATCAAACAGACGCCGACCAGCGACCAGTCCACCGACGGGGCCTGAGCGCCGACCTCTCAGATACCCATAACCTGAAGGTGAACCTTCCGAGTGTTGGGCCCATCAAATTCAGCCAGCAGGATCCTCTGCCAGGTTCCAAGTTTGAGCCGGCCAGCCTCAACCGGGATGCTGAGGCTGTGCCCGACAACCAGGGCGCGCAGGTGGGCATCAGCGTTCTTTCTGGCGCACCCGGTAAGCAACGGATCGTTGTGTTTATAGTAGACACCGCGCGGAACCAGCTGCTCGAAGAGCGTTGTCATATCCGAGATAAGCGCACCTTCAATCTCGTTCAGAAGCAGACCCGTGGTCGTGTGGAGCGCTGATATATGAACGATTCCGTGAGAGACCGGACTCTGCTCGACAAATGAGTGTATCTCGTCGGTTATCCCACGCAACTCAACCCGTTCGCTTGTCTCAAAGTTGATGGTGGCCGAAGCGATCTTGTAAAGACCTTCCTTCGTCTCAATTTCAGGCTGTGGGTGAACCGCCGAGAGGGCCAGATTACTCATTGTTGATCGCCTCCTTCTCACTCTTCTACCCGGCAGATCGCACCATGGCCGGGGCAGGGTCAATCGTTTGCTTCAGACACGGCGGAGAGCTGTTAATCGTCTTGCCGTCTTGCCGCCGGCGGAAAGCGAGTTTACCACCAACGGAACAGAAAAAATCCTGATCTACTTTATTCACAATGCTTCTTTTTTCATCACAGCGAGGTGACTTTTTCAATAATTTTATATCATCCTCGTCATTTGTCGATGCTGAGAGATCAGGTGACAAGCCCGAGTGAAAATACTATGCTTCGGCTGTGCTCTCAGAATATCGAGGTTATCGCGGGCTTAAACCTGAGCCGAGGGTGTAATCGAAGCAGGGCGATAGCATCATGCATCGAGAGGGCCTTCAAATTATTGCTCGCACCATAGGCGCGAAGAAGAGCGGTTGAAGCGGGAGCCCCTCCTTCGTGGCTTCGTGTGAGGCAAACGGCAATCCGTGCGGTCTCCTCAGAAAGACCGCCCCCGAGGCCACGAGGTGGCGAAGTTGGCAGGCAGGATGGAGGTGAATCGTTGACGGAATTTTCGTGGCGGACGCGGAGAGAGAACCTCACGCGGCTGGATCGGGAGACATTCGACATCGCCATCATCGGTGGCGGAATTACCGGGGCGGGTCTCGCACTGGATGCGGTGCTGCGCGGGCTCAACACTGTTCTGATCGAGAAGCGTGACTTCTCAGCCGGAACCTCGAGCCGCTCAACCAAGCTGATCCACGGTGGGCTTCGCTATCTCGAACACTACGATTTTGCCATGGTTCGTGAAGGGCTGCGTGAGCGGGCAATCCTGACCCGCATCGCCCCGCATCTGGCGGAGCCCTTTCCGTTTCTGGTGCCGGTCTATCGTGAGAGCCGTCGCAACTACTCCCATCCGATACTGATGCGGGCAGGCATGATCCTCTACAGTCTGCTGGCCGGCCGCTTTGGGCCGGGTCGCCACCGCAAGCTCTCAAGAGCGGAGGCGTTGGAGTATGCGCCCGGACTCGACCCGGAGGGACTGGAGGGGGCGCTCCTCTACTACGACGGACTGACCAACGACTCACGGCTGGTGATCGATCTGCTGAAGAGCGCACACCGCGAGGGAGCCTGCCTGATCAACCACGTGAAAGTGACCGGCCTGATCAGGAATGACACCGGTCGCCTCACTGGGCTGACAATGTCAGACCAGTTTGGTCAGAGTGCGTTGAGTTGCCGCGCTCGTTCGATCATCAACGCGACCGGAGTCTGGATGGAGGAGACGCTGCGTCTGCCCGGCGGCAATCCCGGCAACATTCGAAAGAGTGTCCGCCCCTCGAAGGGCGTTCACCTCACGATCGCGGCGGAGCGGCTGCCGGTGCGTGGCGCCTGGCTCATCCCCTCCCTTGTTGGTCACCGCTTCTACTTCGTTGTTCCGTGGGAAGGCCGGGTCAACATCGGGACGACCGACACCGACTATGACGGAAGCAGGGAGACACCTCATGCGGTCGGGAATGAAGTAACCGAGATCCTGGCGGCGATCAACTCATACTTCCCCGGTGCGATGCTTGAACCGGCCGACGTGATAACGAGCTGGGCCGGCCTTCGTCCACTGATCAGCGATCCAGGGGTAAAAAATACGACCGATATCTCAAGACAAGAGGAGGTGATCGAGTCGGCCGATGGACTGATTTCGATTGCCGGCGGCAAGCTGACGACCTACCGTTTGATGGCGGAGAATGGAATCGACCTCGCTCAGAAGAGGCTCTTCGAACGGGGAGAGCTGGAGGAGACCCGCCGCGCGGTAACGACCGAGAGCCGCCTCTGTGGAGGTGATCTTGACCGTCCGGCCCTCGCTGAACTCGCCTGTCGAATGGCCGACGAAAATGAGCTGCCGCTGGCGACCGCCGAGCACCTTGTCTTCAATTACGGGTCAGAGGCACCGCGGATCATCGAGCTGTCGGCTGGAGACGAGAGCCTCCGCCGCCCACTGCTCGCCGGTCTGCCGCATATCGCCGCCGAAGCTCTCTACGCCGTCCGTTACGAAATGGCGATGACCCTGACCGACGTGATGACTCGGCGAACCCGGCTCGCAATGCTTGCTGGATCCGCCTCACTGGCCGCCGTCGAGGTCGTCACCGGTATTATCGGCCGTGAACTTGGGCTCGGCCCGGAGGAGCTTCAGCGACAGATCGAGGAGTACCGGGCTGAAATAAGGAACGAGTATGAGACACCCGTTCCACCGGGCACTTCTTCAACGATCGCCGATCAGAATGAAGTGACGCGGTAGAGGATCAGTCCCGTCTCCTCATAGCGCCAGACCGGCTGGAGCCAGTCAGGTGCTCCCGACGCCTTTGCCAGTGGCGCCAACTCGCGCCGCTCCTTCAACTCCCGCTTTCCGATGACGATAAAGTCGACACGGTTCGCTGTGACCCAGGACTTGAACTCGTCAATCGTCCGAACCGGTGGAAAGAAGACCCATCCGGCTCCTACCAGATATGGCAGATGCGGCTTGCGTGCGACAATCCGCAGCCGACTGGTCTCCTCTCCGTACTGTCCCCTCAAAAAATCGCGCGCTGCGGCCACCTCCCAGGGCTGCGCCGCGAGAAACCGACGCAGATCGGCCCGGGATTGGGCGAACGAGAGTGTCCAGAGCAGAAGGAAGAGCCCGACTGGCAGCAATCCCCACCATCTTACGACTAGCTCCAGACGCCGGACAATGGACTCCCAGATCGACCCAATAGCGAAGACGGCAAAGCCCGCGAGGATGACTCCCCAGAAGAGGTAGTAGCGAGTCTCCCAATGATTGAGCCCCATCAGCAACAGGTAGAGGATTGCCGCCACCAGCAGCACCATCAGGCTCCGCGTCCGCCGCCGCCAAAACGCGAGCAGCATCCCGACGAGCCCCATCACTCCAACCGTCGGATTGACCAGCCCCTCCGTCAAACTGTAGCGGAGGCTCTGCCAGAGCGTCAGCGGATAGCGACGCAAGATCTGCACCGGATTGTAACCAATCACGTCCCCAAACGAACGAAACCTGGTCTCAAGCAGCCGGGTTCCATCCTGATTGGTCTTGCCAGCAACCAGCTCCGGGTAGAACTGGGTCGCCATATTCAGGTAGTTGGTATTGTAGAGTGGTGAACCGTGCCGACGTCCGTTGAGGTAGAGCCACGGCGAGATCAGCAGCAGGAAGAGCACCCCAAACAGCGCCACCAGCCGCCACCGCTCCCTCCAGCTTTGCTCAAAATGGTTGAGCAGGACGATCCCGACCAGGCAGACAACCGG
>JBEGMZ010000471.1:0-3075 GCA_041182745.1 Acidobacteriota bacterium | reverse complement strand
GCTCTTTATGAATGCGCTCGACCGGCCGCGTCTGCAGGGGATGATCAACGACCTGCTCGGCCGGATCGGTTCCGTGCGCCAGGGCTTTGCCGCCTCCCCCGATCTCTTCAGCTACCTGCCGGCGAGATCGACGTTCATCAATGACGCGCGTTATCCCGAGTATGACTTCTATGCGCAGGACACGTGGAAGGTTCGCCCGAACCTCAGCATCGACATTGGAATGCGCTATGAGGCGCGGCTGACGCCGCGTGCGCAGAGCCGCCTCTTCCGGCCGAACCAGCTGGTGACAGTCGGAGCGCCGGCGAGTACGACCCTCAAGTGGCAGAGTGACAATCTCTACGCCAGCGACCTCAACAACTGGTCACCAAGCATCGGCTTCGCCTGGGATCCGTGGGGAGACGGAAAGACCTCGGTTCGGGCCAACTACCGTCTCGCGTATGACCGGATCAACACCCAGGTCATCTCATCGCAGATCTACAATACCATTCCTGGTGTCACGCTTGGCGTCGTCGATGTTGCGCCACAGTTCAACGGACCAAATGGAACCAACCGACGCCTTCGTGACAATGTGCCGTCGGTCGTTCCGCCATCGACCGTTCGGCCAATCGACCAGCTCCAGCCGGCAGCATTCGGGCTTGGGGCGATCACAGTCCTTGATCCGGGTTTCAAGTCTCCGGCGACCAATGGCTGGAGCCTCAACATCCAGCGTGAGATTGGCAGTCAGATTCTGGTCGATGTCTCCTACATTGGCCGCAAGGCGACCAACCTCTTTGGCGCCTACAATGTCAACCAGGTCGACATTCTCAACAACGGTTTCCTTGAGGCCTTCAGGACAGTCGCGGCTGGTGGTGAGAGTGCGCTGATGAATCAGCTTTACGGCCGCGATACCCGTAAGACGGCCAGCGAGACCGGTTCGGCCTTCGTCCGGCGTCAGTTTGCCAGTTCGGTCCAGATCAACAGTGCGGCCTCCGTCGCCGCCGATGCCGCCGGTCGAGTTCAGAACAACGTGCCACTGCTGACCCTCGCCGGTCTGCCGACCTCATTCTTCCGGCCCTTCCCGCAGTTTTCGACACTCAATGTGATCGACTCAAACGACTTCTCGACCTATCACGCGCTCCAGGTGATGGTGCAGCGGAAGTTCACCAAGGGCCTCCAGTTTCAGGGCTCCTACACCTTCTCGAAGTCGCTCGATACGCGCTCCTTCGATCCGACCTTTACCGTCGTTGGAACCGGCAATGCCCAGTCGGCCTCCTCGACCCCCTTCAACAATTTCAATCGACGCCTCAACTATGCGCGGTCAGATTTCGATCAGACCCACTACTTTACTGGTTACGCCATCTACGATCTGCCGTTTGGTCGTAACCAGCGCTTTGGAGCCAACGCGCCGGCCGTTCTCAACCGGATCATCGAGGGATGGAATGTCAATGGCGTGCTGACGCTCAGTTCCGGTCGGCCTTTCACCGTCTACTCCGGCTCGAACCAGCTCTCGAACATTGTCCAGTCGACTGCCGACTGCAGTGGTTGTTCGCGCAACATGGGCAAGGTCGATCCGCGTTCGAGCACCTTCGCTGGCGTTCCAGGCTTCTTCACCGCCGATCAGATCGCGAAGTTTACTCAGCCAGCGGCGGGCTCGATTGGTAACACCGGTCGCAACTACTTCAACGGGCCTGGGCGCTACAACCTCGATATGGCCTTTCTCAAGAAGACGTCGATCACTGAGGGCATCAATCTCGAGCTTCGTTTCGAGGTCTTCAACCTGACCAACACGCCGGTCTTCGGATTCCCGACGGCGGTTATCACCAGCACGACCTTCGGGCGCATTCGTGACGGGATCGCCAATGAGGCACGCAAGATCAGGATCGGAGCGAAGATCAACTTCTGAGCGGCAGTGCGTCGAACGGTGGCGATGAGAAGGGGGGCTATTCAAAGAGGCTTCCCTGGGCGGAGGGGCGACGGAAGGTCGTTGGCTCCTCCTCCCCGGCCGGCCGTGGGCTGTTGAAACCCAGTCGTCGGTAGTGGATCTCGAAGGAGCGGGTGATCATCTCCCAGAATGGACCTTGCCCGCGCATCCGCTGGTGGAACTCCGGACGATTGAGCACTCCACCCTTCACCTCGCGGATGCGGTTGAGTACCTTTCCTGCACGCCGGGGCAGCTCGGCTTCGAGCCGCTCGATAAAGTAGGGCTCAACGCTGCCTGGAAGGCGCAGAAGGTTGATGAAGGCGCGGCGGGCTCCGGCATCAGCCGCCTGTTGAAGGATCGCCGGAATTTCATGCTCATTCAGGCCGGGGATGATTGGTGCGATGGCGAGGCCGACCTCGATCCCCGCCGCGGCAAGATCGCGCATGGCGCCCAGCCTGGCTTCAGGTGAGGGGGTGTGGGGTTCGAGAGCGCGGGTCACCTCGCGGTCGAGGAACGGGATGGTAAAGTAGACGGTGGCCCGGGCCTCGCTCGCCAGCCTGGCAAGCAGGTCGATATCGCGCCGGACGAGGGCCGACTTGGTGATGATCCCGATCGGATTCCGAAATTCAAGGCAGACCTCAAGGCACTGCCGGGTGAGCCCGTAACTGGCTTCGAGCGGGATATACGGGTCGGAGGTGAAGGAGAAGATCAGCCTTTCGCCCTTCCAGCTCTTCTTCATGAACTCTTGACGCAGCAGCGCCGGAGCGTTGATCTTGGCGACGATCTTCCGGTCAAAGTCGGTACCGGCGCCAAACCCAAGGTATTCGTGGGTTGGACGGGAGAAGCAGTAGGTGCAGCCGTGGGTGCAGCCACGGTAGCAGTTGACGGAGTAGCTGAAGGGGATGTCAGGGCTGTCATTTCCGGTGATGATCGATCGGGTGGCCGTCTCCTCGAAGACCTCGGGCCTTGCTACGGGAGGCTCGCCGAGCCATTCGTGGCGAGTCGTCAGCCATGGATTGGGTGGATTGTTGACGTATTTCATCACGTGAAAAGAGTCGTAACGCTGTCGTTAATGGTCCTCTTACTGCCGGCTGGCCTGAGCGCTCAGAGCCGCCCGGTGATACCGCCGCTCGAGCGGCAGCGCTTTGAGCTGGAGCCGGCAGGTGTCGACTGGG
>JBEGMZ010000470.1:0-2913 GCA_041182745.1 Acidobacteriota bacterium | reverse complement strand
CATTTACACAAACTTTCTGACACCCTCGGAGCAGCTGGGGGTCCCAATCATCGGCTACATCGACGCCAGCCGGTCGCGTGACCTTCTCCATCTGCTCGAGCTTGCATCGGGATTGCCACCGGCCAGACAACTCAGCGACGCTTCACTGCTGACCGCGCACCTGCCGTGGGGGGCACGGACTCCGCTGATGATCTGCGCCCGCGGCAGTGCCGATCGGCGGCGGGCGGGAGTCCTCGAATCCCTCGCGGAGTATCGACGCAGAATTGGGTTTGTCTACCTCAGGACCAGCGCCTCGGCGCCACCCGCGCGGCTCGAGATCCCGCTCTGGGTCTGGGAGCGAGGCTACCTTGACCGGGTGATCGACCTGGTGCGGGCCGAGGTGATTGTCGGGAATGGCTACCCCTATGCGATCCAGTCGGCTGACGCTGCGGCCGCCCTGAGCGGACGTGATCGCGAACAGTTTGAGACGGTTGTCAGTCGATTCATCAGTGCGCGGGGAATCGAAACCCTGAAGACGGCAAAATCGATCAGCAAGGCGAGGAGGAGATAGGCGGGGATGCGGGCGTTGATTCAGCGGGTAAGCGAAGGAAGAGTGACGGTCGATGGACGGCTGACCGGAGAGATTGGGCAGGGGCTGGTGATACTGCTTGGGATCGGCGCGGGCGATACTCCGGCCGAAGTCGATCTGCTGGCGAGGAAGATTGCCGGCCTGCGGATCTTTAGTGACGCCGAGGGGCGCTTCAACCACTCAGCGCTCGAGGTCGGAGCGGAGCTGCTTGTCGTCTCGCAGTTCACCCTCTTCGCCGACTGTCGGCGCGGTCGACGCCCGAGCTTCTCCGAGGCTGCCCGCCCCGAAGCGGCGATCCCGCTTTATGAGGCCTTCGTTGAGGCTCTCCGCGGGCTCGGGCTGCGGGTTGAGACCGGCCAGTTCCAGGCAATGATGCTGGTCGATATCCGCAATGACGGGCCGGTCACGATCTGGCTCGACACCGATCAGCTCCGCTGAACCTTTGCCTCCGCCATCGAACGGAGATCGATTCGGCGATAGAAGTACCTCTTCGCCATCTCGCTGGCGACGACATAGAGCAGGGTGATGACAACCAACGTCAACATCACCGGCCACGAGAGTGGGACAAAGTTGAAGAGGCGACCTGCACCCGGCAGGTATGGCAGCAGAATCGTCAGGACGGCGACCAGCAGGGTGCTCAGCCAGAGATAGCGACCCGGACGACTCTGACCCAGCGGACGCCGGGAACGGACCACGAGCAGGATCACCAGCTCTGTCAGCAGCGACTCGACAAACCAGCCGGTCCGGAACTCACTCTCTCCCACCTTCACCACCAGTAGCAGGAAACCGAAGGTGAGGTAGTCGAAGATGGAGCTGACAAGCCCAAAGACTACCATGAAGTCACGAATAAACCGGACATCCCAGCGGCGCGGCTGGTCGATCATCTCCTGATCGACATCGTCACTGGCGATGGTCATGGCCGGGAAGTCGGAGAGGAAGTTGTTGAGAAGGATCTGGGTTGGCAGCAGCGGCAGGTACGGCAGGAAGAGCGAAAGACCAGCCATGCTGAACATGTTTCCAAAGTTGGCGCTGGTCGTTGTGAAGACGTACTTGAGGGTGTTGGCAAAGATTCGCCGGCCCTCCTCAATGCCGAGGCGAAGAACATCGAGACTGTGTTCGAGCAGGACAAAGTCGGCGGCCTCACGGGCGACATCGACCGCCGTGTCGACCGAGACGCCAACATCGGCGGCGTGGAGCGCCGGCGCGTCGTTGATGCCATCCCCAAGATAGCCGACGACGTGGCCCATCTTGCGGAGGGCCGTGATGATCCGTTCCTTCTGGTTTGGATCGACCTCAGCAAAGATCGTCGTCCGCTCTGCCTGTTGCCAGAGCGCCTCGTCGTGGAGCCGGCTCATCTCCGCCCCCGTCAGCAGTCCGCGCACTTCAAGTCCAACCTCGGCCGCGACGTGGAGCGCGACGCGGCGATTGTCTCCCGTGATGATCTTCAGCTCAACCCCCAGCCGATTGAGCGACTCGATCGTCTGCGCGGCCTCCGGTCGTGGCGGATCGAAGAAGAGCAGAAAGCCGATCAGCGTCATCGCGGTCTCATCGGTGGTGGAGTAGGATTCACGTGGCTCAACCCTCCGCGTCGCGACGCCAAGTACCCGGAACCCCTTATCACTCCACGCCGTGAAGATTTCACGCAGCCTGACGACACCTCGCTCATCGAGCGGCACCTCCTCCGCGTCAGGTCCCCGGACGGTGGTGCAGATCGATAGAAGCGGCTCAAATGCGCCCTTCGTGATCAGCTCAACGCCTGAGCCGTTCCTGACGGCGACACTCAGACGCTTGCGGATGAAATCGTACGGAATCTCCTCGACCTTCTCAAAGCGCGAACAATCGATCGCCTCGGTTGCGAGGATCGCCTCATCGAGCGGATTGACCAGTCCCGTCTGGTAGCTGGCGTTGAGCCAGGCGGCTCGCCGCACCTCCTCCGATGGCCTCCCCATCGGATCGACCGCTCCATCCAGCCTGACCACACCGAGTGTCAGCGTCCCCGTCTTGTCGGTGCAGAGCACGTCCATGCTCCCAAAGTTCTCAATCGCCGTCAGCCGCCTGACAATGACTCCACGTTGCGCCATCAGCTGCGCTCCGCGCGAGAGCGTGATACTGATAATTGCCGGTAACAATTCGGGCGCCAGCCCCACCGCGAGCGCGACCGCAAAGAGAAGTGAGTCGATCGCCGGTTTGCGCTGCCAGACGTTGATCGCGAAGACGACAAACATCAGCAGCGTCATAAGTCGGGTCAGCAGGCCGCCAAACTTCCCGATCCCGCGCTCGAACTCAGTCGACGGCAATCGCAGCCGGAGCCGATCGGCAATCTGTCCATACTCGGTCCACTGACC
>JBEGMZ010000469.1:0-10041 GCA_041182745.1 Acidobacteriota bacterium | reverse complement strand
GTCAGGAGAATCGTTGACACCTCGTGGCTCCACTTTCAAAATGGCGAGTCCAATTTCAAGGAAGGTAACTTCGATCGGGCCCGACGCGAGTATGATCGGGCGATCGATGTGATTCTCGAATCGGGAATCGACATCCGAACCACCCCCAGCCTCCGCCAGCACTACACCAGACTTATTGAGACAATCCACCAGAGACAGATGACTTTGATTGCGGCCGCCCCGGTGAGCGAGCCGGCTCAGCCAACGGAGGTTGTGACTGCGGAGAAGGATCAAGGGCGTGGTTTCGGCACGCAGGTCTTCACCCCTTCGCCGCTCGATGAACTGGCAAAGATCGACCTCAGCGTCGATGAAACGGCAGGCGTCACGGAAGAGGACGCCCGGAAGTCGGTTGTCGATGCGCGGGTCGATTTTGGATTCAGGCCAAACGCGCTGATCCAGAGTTACATTAACTACTATCAGGGGCGGGGAAGAGGGACGATGGAGCAGGGGCTGCGTCGTTCGGGTCGTTTCATGTCGATGGCCCGGCAGATCTTTCGGGAGGAGGGCGTCCCCCAGGATCTGGTCTGGCTCTGCCAGGTGGAGAGCGCCTGGTCGCCGGTCGCCCAGTCCTGGGCTGCGGCTGTTGGACTCTGGCAGTTCATCGCCGGGACGGGAACGCGTTTCGGGCTCCAGATCGACGCCTGGGTCGATGAACGTTGCAGTTTCGAGAAGGCAACCCGCGCTTCAGCCCGCTACCTCCGGTTCCTTGCCGATCGCTTTGACGGTAACTGGGAACTGGCAATGGCTGCCTACAATACGGGCGAGAACCGGATCGATTCGGCGATTGCGAAGTCCGGTTATGCCGATTTCTGGGAGATCTATGATCGCGGACTGATCCCGCGTGAGACCCGCAACTACGTTCCAAACATCCTCGCGACGATCATTATCGCCAAGAATCCGACGCGTTATGGGTTCTCAGTCACGCCGGAGCCGGCCCTGACCTACGATTATGTCAAGGTCAACAATCTGGTCGATCTGCGCCTTGTTGCCGACGCGACTCAGGCCTCACCCGACCTGATCAACGCCCTCAATCCGGAGCTGAAGCGCGGAGTGACACCTCCGGGAACCGACTATCTGCTGCGAGTCCCGGCCGGCAAGGGGCGTGAGCTTCAGTCCGCCCTCTCGCGGATCCCGGTTGAAAAGCGGGCTTCGTGGCGGATGATGATGGCGAGCGCCGACGACTCATTCGAGTCGATTGCCCGGCGCACAGGTCTCCCGGTTCGCCTCCTTGAGGAGGTCAATGGAGGGGCTATTCCAGCCGACGGCAAGGTGATCATCCCCGCCAATAGCAGCGTTCGTAATGTTGTTTTGACCAGTTCAAGGACGGATCGCGAGAAGAGCCGCGACGCCTCGGCTGGTCGTACAAGGGGTAAGGTAATCACCTACCGCGTCAGAAGCGGTGAGACCCTCGGCGATATCGCCGGCAGGTATAACACCTCGGTCGGAGCGATCACCAGTCTCAATGGGATTGGGAGGAGCTCCAAACTTCGAATTGGTCAGGCACTCAGGGTGCCGGTTCGCTAAGCACCAGTTCTCCTTTTAACTGTGACACGGAGTCGGCCAAGTTTCTTCCTCCTTTCCTTTGCCGATTCCGTGTTTTTTTCTTTGTATGAGCAGTAAAGATGGAAGACAGGGCAGATGCCTTCCTGAGGGTCAACCCACCTCTGCCCCTCATTCCAATACTGTAATCTCTCTCTTTCCTCTGAACTCCTGATTTAGCACTCCATTTTCCTGACTTGAGGATGCCACTTGAGGATGGAAGTCATTGGCAATGGCACCGATGCGCCGGGGGAGATTTCTATCCTGGCATAGCACTCCTCGACGGACGCGTTAGACTGTCAGCGTCGGCTGTTATAAGATCAGACTGTTCAGCAGATCGAAATACCGGGAGAGTGATACTCAGCTCATCACGAAGCCGGCCACCCCCTCTTCTAAACCTTGATTGATATGATTGATCAGCGTGGAGTTCTGGGTGAGACAGACTCCGGGAGGTGGTGTCAATTGCTATACAAGACATTGAGTGCGGCAGTTTTTGGCATAGATGCCGAGCTGGTGGAGGTCGAGGTCGATCTCGCGCCACGGGCAGGAGATTCGATGGCGGACCCGGGCGTAATAGTCGTTGGCCTGCCGGATATGGCGGTGCGGGAGAGTCGGGAGCGGATCCGTTCAGCGATCATCAACTGCGGCTACTTCTTCCCGTTTATGAAGACGACAATCAACCTCGCGCCGGCGGATATAAGGAAGGAAGGGTCATCCTTCGATCTTCCGATTGCGGTTGGGATTCTCGGTGCGAACGGGGAGTTGGAGCCGGAGGTGTTGCTGGAGAGCCTGTTGATCGGGGAGTTGGCGCTTGATGGCCGGATTCGACCGGTGCGCGGAGCCTTGCCGATTGCGGTGGCAGCCCGGCGAAAGGGACTGCGGCGGATCATTCTCCCGCACGAGAACGGGCCCGAGGCGGCAGTGGTGACCGGGCTCGACGTCTTCCCGGTCCGGGAGCTGCGTGAGGTGATCGAGCTGCTCAAGATGCCGGGGCAGTTTGAACCGATGAGGGTCGATCTGGACCAGCTCTTTGGAGCGGCCGACCCCTATCCGGTCGACTTCCAGGAGGTGCGTGGGCAGCTGCACGCCAAGCGGGCAGTCGAGATTGCGACCGCCGGTGGCCATAATATTCTGATGATCGGGCCGCCCGGCTCAGGCAAGACGATGCTTGCCAAGCGAATTCCGACTATCCTGCCGCCGATCACCTTCGAGGAGGCGCTCGAGACGACGAAGATCCACAGTGTTGCCGGGTATACCGATGCCCGTGGACTGCTCGCAACCCGTCCATTCCGTTCGCCCCATCATACGATCAGTGATGCCGGGCTGATTGGGGGCGGTACGATTCCACGGCCTGGTGAGGTGAGCCTCGCCCACAATGGTGTCCTGTTTCTTGACGAACTGCCTGAATTTGAGCGAAATGTGTTGGAGGTGCTCCGCCAGCCGCTCGAAGATCAGCGGGTGACGATCAGCCGGGCGGCAATGTCACTCACTTTTCCGGCCGGATTTATGCTGGTTGCAGCGATGAATCCCTGTCCGTGCGGTTACTACAACGCAACTACCCGGGAGTGCAGCTGCACCCTCCCGATTATCAAACGTTACATCGCGAAGATCTCCGGACCGTTGCTCGACCGGATCGATATTCACATCGATGTCCCGGCAGTCAAAGTGCGGGAACTGGCCGAAGCGGAGGCGGCCGAGGGGTCGGCCGAGATCCGTCAGCGGGTCGATCGGGCACGTCGACTGCAACTTGAGCGCTTCCGGCGCGACCAGGTCTTCTGCAATGCCAGGATGACACCGCGTCTGATCCGGCGATACTGCGAACTCGCAAGTGGTCCGCAGAACCTGCTGGAGCGGGCAATCAACAAGTATGGACTCTCCGCCCGGGCCTACGATCGGATTTTAAAGGTGAGCCGAACAATTGCCGATCTAGAGGGGGCGGAGACGATCAACGAGTCCCATCTTTCAGAGGCGGTCCAGTACCGAACGCTCGATCGGAGTTTCTGGCAGGGATGAGCCGGGAGGGGCCGGCGCGAGATTGCTCCGGCCCGGTTGCGCTGACCGACGGCTGGCTACTTCAACCACTTCTCAAACCATTCGAAGACGGTGGTATGCCAGAGTTCGCTGTTCTGCGGCTTGAGTATCCAGTGGCCCTCATCGGGAAAGTAGAGCAGCTTCGAGGGGACACCTTTCCGCTGAAGGGTCGTGAAGAGCTGGAGTCCTTCGCCAATCGGTACCCGGTAGTCGAGTTCGCCGTGGATGACAAGTGTCGGAGTCCGAAACTTCTGGGCGTGGAGGTGGGGTGACCATCGGGTGTAGAGTTCCGGGTTGTCCCAGGGGTTTCCCTTGAACTCGAACTCGGTAAACCAGAGTTCCTCGGTGGCGCCATACATACTGGTCAGATTGTAGACGCCAGCATGGGACATGAGTGCCTTGAAGCGATCGGTATGGCCGAGGATCCAGTTTACCATGTAGCCGCCGTAGGAGCCGCCAGCGGCTCCGAGCCGGTCTGGATCGACAAAACCGCGCGTGATGAGGTGATCGACTCCCTTCATCAGGTCTTCATAGACGGCGCCACCCCAGTCACCGCTGATCTGCTCGGTGAAGGCCTGGCCGTAGCCGGTTGAGCCGTGTGGGTTGATGGCGGCAATGATGAAGCCACGGGCCGCCCAGAGCTGTGGGTTCCAGCGGTAGCTCCACGAATCGAGCCAGGCTCCCTGCGGCCCCCCGTGGATCAGCAGGATCAACGGATACCGGCGGGCAGGATCGAACTGCGGGGGCTTGACCAGAAAGCCGTGGATCCTGGTCTTCAGTGCCCCGACATACTCGAACTCCTCGACCGCTCCAAGTTCGAGCTGGTTGAGCAGCGGTTCGTTGGTTCGCGTCAGCTGGCGCAGGTTGGCACCGTTGCCATCACTGACGAAGATCTCGGTCGGCATCGTCAGGCTGCTGCGGGTGAGGGCGAGCGTCCGCCCGTCCGCGGAGAGGGAGATGCCGGTGTTGGTCGAGTTGGCGTGGAGGAGCGAAAACTTGTCCCCGTTGAGTGGCGCCGACCAGACCGGTTCGCGTCCGCGATCCTCGGCGATGAGGAGAATCCGAAGACTGTCAGGGGCCCAGATCAGATCCCCGACATTGCGGTCGAAACCGGTCGACAGTTCGCGGATTGCACCAGTCTGGCGATTGAACAGCATCAGCCGAAAACGGTCAGCCTCATAACCGTTTCGTTCCTGTGAGCGATAGGCAATCCATCGGCCGTCGGGTGAGTAGCGGGGAGCGGTATCGGAGCCGGGGTTAGCGGCAGTGATCCGTTTCGGGGTTCCTCCGTCGATCGCAACAGTGAAGATATCGTTGTTGGTGCTTGTCGCCTCGTTCGGCTCGATATTGCGGACAAAGGCAACCTCACGCCCATCGGGTGAGAAGTCCCATCCGGTCGGATCACCGAGCGAGAATGGCGGGACATCCTGGTCACCCGGGGTCAGGTCGCGTGGAGCGCCTCCGGTGATCGGGATGAGGAAGAGGTGTGAGCGGCGTCCGCGCCTGAAGCTGTCCCAGTGGCGATAGAGAAGCCGGTCGGCGATGACCGCCCGGACCCGGCTCTGATCCTCGCTGGTTGCCCGGGCGGCGACGCAGGCGAGGTCAGGACATTCCGGGTAGACCTCAGTGCTGAACGCAAAGTGGCGACCGTCAGGTGACCAGCTGAAATCGGCGACGCCGAGCGGGACGTTGCTGATGCGGCGCTGGTTGCGGCCACTGGCGTCCGCCACAAAGATCTGCGGCGCACCATCGCGGGAAGAGAGGAATGCCAGTTGCCGGCCGTCGGGCGACCAGCGCGGTGTGTCGTCGTTGCGGGCTGAGGTGATCAGCTCGGTCGGGGAGCCACCCGAGGTCGGCACCATCCAGATCGAACGCTTTCCACGATTGGCGGCCTTGTCGATCACCGTCACGACGTAGGCGACAGACCGGCCGTCGGGAGAGACCCGCGCGTCGGCGAGTCGCTTCAGGGCGAGCTGGTCATCGAAGTTGATGGTGCGCCGGCTCTGCGCCGCTTGTGGCACGGTCAGCACCGCCACCAGGATCGGCAGGCAGAGAATTTTGAACAGACTCTTCATTTTTCCCCCGTATTGTCAGGTTGGTCAGATTCATCGCGGACCATTCCGCGTGCGTGTTCGCGGGTGGTCGTCAAACCACGCAAAGATTCCGCGCAGCGCCGGGCCAAAGACGTTGAAGTGGTCACCCGCCGCTACCTCATCAAAGCGGATCTCAATGCCGAGTCGACGCCCGGCAGCGACCATCCGCCGCGACTCCTCGATCGAGACCGTGAGGTCCTTCACACCGTGAGTCACCAGCCACGGAATGTGGCGCAGATTCTTCAGTCGAGCCTGAATCAGGATGCTGCCGAGGCCGGAGACCGGGGCAATCGCGGCGAAGATCTCCGGGTGGTTGACGGCGATCGACCAGGTTCCGTAGCCGCCCATCGAATGGCCCAGCAGGTAGATTCGATCAGCGTCAACCTGGTAATCACGCTGCATCTGTCTGATCACCGCAAGTACATCCCGCTCACCATTACCGAGATAGAGGGAGGTTGGACCACCCCCTTTGGGACAGGCCACCAGATACCCCCGCTCCTCGGCGACACGTTTCAGTTCACCATTCTGCCGGCCTTCAAAGAGGCTGTTCTCGTCGCCGCCCCAGCCGTGGAGCGCGATGGCGAGCGGCCATTGGCGAGCCGGGTGGTATCCGGATGGAACAAAGATCCGGTAGGGTTGGAGCTGTCCGTCAGTCTCCGCGCGATAGGCAAGGTGGATGTCACCGCGTCGGGTCGCAAGCGGGGGCCTTCCCGCCCTGACATCTTCGAGCAGCTCCATCGCCTGCCTCGCCGCCCGGGCCGGGTTGTTCCGCGCTACTGGAACCTTCCCACCATTGAGCAGGCCGAGCAGCTCGATCGTATACTCGATCTCGGCGACAGCGCTCGCCGCTTCAGGCCGCAGCGGACTATTGGAACGCTGACGGAGAAGCGTCAACTCGGCGGCCAGCTCTCCGACCCGCTGGTAGATACCGCGGGAGATCCTCACCGTGATAGTCTTGAAGATCGATTCCATCTCCGGCGGCTCATTGTGGTTCGGAAGATAGGAGACTGCAAGCTGATACTCACCATCCGGCAGGTCGGGAACCGTCAGCGTGATCTTTCGGCCCGGCGCGAACCAGTCGGGATCGTCGTCGAGCGTGACGAGTTCGCGCAGTGTGCGATAGCGGTTGCCGATCGTCTCACCGATCGCGACCAGCCCGGAAAGCCGCCCCTGTAAAGGCTGCTCCGGTTCGAAGATGCGCGTCAACATCAGGCTGACCGTCGTGCCTGGTTCCAGAATCACCCGGTCAGCGCTCACCTTGAGAGCGGCGTCCTGCTCGCGGAATGCCGTCCATCTCTGTCCGCTCAACAGCGTGATCGCCTGCGTCAGGAAGCGGTGAGCCTCGCCATACCGTTCATCGGTCGTCGCGTTTCGGGCCAGAACCTCCAGCGCGTCAACCTTCCGCGCCACCTCCGGTGATGGAACCCGGCTGTTTCGGGCGGTGCGATACTCGATGTTGAGCTGGAGGACAGAGGCGGCATCCTGCGCCGACACGGCCACCCCTGCCAGCACCACCAGAAGCGAGGTCAGCAGCACGATCACCCGCCATCTGAAATACTGCCGGATAGCCATATCAATTTTTGGTGATTCCTTCGGTGATTCGAAGTTGGAGCGACGAAGTACCGAGATGGTCTCAACTGCCGGTTGAGCCAAATCCGCCGTCACCGCGTGTCGTGTCGGCAAGGGTCTCCGACCAGCAGAACTCACAGGGCGCTGCCTGCTCAATGATCAGCTGGGCGATCCGCTCACCAGCCCCCAGCTCGACCGGTACTTTGCCAAGATTGATCAGTAGAACATTGATCTCGCCACGATAGTCAGAGTCGATGACCCCGGCGAGAGTATCGACTCCATACCTCGCTGCGAGGCCGGAACGTGGCGCGATCCGACCATAGTAACCTGGCGGAATCTCGACGGCGATCCCGGTAGGAACCAGCTTTCGCTCGCCTGGGGCGAGCGTGACCGCCTCGACAGCGTAGAGGTCAGCGCCCGCCGCCAGCGGCGTCGCCCGCCGTGGCAGGCGGGCTCCCTCCCGCAAGGACTGCACCCGGATTTCTGGATTGCAGCTCATCGATTATTTCAACGTCTTGATCCGAATATTTCGGAACTCGACCAGTGAACCGTGTCCGAGAAAGCCGATGTAGCCCTTCTCATTCCTGATGCCAGGATGTTTCTCGATGACCTCCTTCTCCTTCACCAGGCTGAGATCGAAGTCGAGAATGACCACGCCGTTGAGGGTGACGCGGATATGGCTCCCGTCGGCCATGATCTCCTCGGAGTTCCACTCCCCAGCCGGCTTCAGAAAACCGGTGCGGGCTGGAGCGACAAGGTAGATCGATCCGTGGTGCTGCTCGGATCTGATCTTGCCCTTGTACTTCTCGTGCCCATCATCGAGGATCTGGACTTCCATGCCGACATACGCGGCGTCACCACTGAGCGGGGTGCGGATTCCGATGCCGTTGTTGCCTCCTGGCTCGGTTTTGAACTCAAAACGAAAGATGAAGTTCGAGTACTCATTTTTGGTGAGCAGATTGCCACCGCCCTCGAGTGGGCAGACCAGAACTCCGTCTTTCACGACATAGCCCGGACCACGACCGCGGACGAGCTGCCATCCGTCAAGTGACTTGCCATCGAAGAGAGGTACAAAACCCGCTTCTGCCGCGCTGCTCTGCCCGAGAACCACGACCGGAGCGAGGCAGAGGGCGAGAACCATTCCCGAAAGTATTCTTTTCATTAGCATCAGTTCCTTGTCATTTAACAGTGGAGAGATAGTCTGGTCTCTTCGACCGCCGTCATCATCGCAGAGGGACACCAGATCGTCAAGAATTGCCGCCATCTCCCGCCAGACCGGATAGGGCTTTTGCCCGGAGGGGACAGTTGAACCGAAATCACGCCGCGGGTGTCGGGTGAGAGCCGTTCAGTTCGCGATGTGAGAGAGGGAAAGATCGAAACAACGCGCTGCTCTGGCTTGTCCGGCTTCGCTCTTCACGGCAATATGATATCCGGTTCGTTCTGAACAGTCTTGAATCGATGGAGGGGGTGGATGGCATACCTGAAGAGCTTCGCCTGTCTGGAGAGGCTGACCGGCCCGGCTTTAATGATTGGCCTGCTGATCTTTGGGGTTGGATCGACCGCGGCCCATCCGACCTCATTCAGCCAGCTCGACCTGCGCAGCGAGAGGGCGAGGATAAACGCGACATTGACCCTTCACGCCAGTGACCTCGCTCGTGCCCTCAGTCTGACCGAGGAGGATCTGCTCGATGCCGGGCGCCTCGATTTACAGCGCGGCTCGATCGCCGGGCTGCTGGCCGGGCGTCTGGAGCTTGAGGCCGATGGGCGCGCGCTCTCCCCACTCCTGGTCGATCTCGTCCCGGTCACGGATCAACAGACGGTCATTATCTCGCTGCGCTACGAGCTTCCGGCACCGGCCGGAAGAGTCGGAGTGGCCGCCGCGCTCTTTCCCGACGATCCCCGACACCAGACCTTCATCACGGTCCGCCGTGGGGAGAGCGTCATCCGGCAGGACTTTCTGACCTCCGAACGCACCAGTAGCGAGTTCTTTGCGGACTCTCCACAGGGCATTCGCGAGGTGATCAAGCGGTTTGTGCCGGCAGGAATACACCACATCTTTATCGGCCCGGATCACATTCTCTTCCTGATTGGTCTGCTCTTGCCGGGTGGAAATCTTCGTCGCCTGCTGCTGATCGTCACCACCTTCACCGCCGCGCACAGCATCACCCTGACCCTGGCCACACTCGGCCTGCTCATTCTGCCGGGAGAGATAATCGAACCAGCCATTGCCCTGAGCATCGTCTATGTTGGCATCGACAACCTGATCTACCGCGAGGGGGGACGTGACCTGCGATGGTGGAGTGCCTTCTTCTTTGGCCTCATCCACGGTTTTGGTTTTGCGAGCGTCCTGAGTGAGTTTGGTCTGCCGGCGGAGGCGCTTGGTTGGTCGCTCTTCTCATTCAACCTTGGCGTCGAGATAGGCCAGGCGCTGATCGTCATTCTCGTCGCGATTGGCCTGTCGGTGGTGACGGTACGCTACCCGCGCCTTCACCGTCCGGTGATCAGGGGCGGCTCGGCGCTCATCATCCTCGCCGGCTGTTTCTGGTTTGTAGCTCGCATCGTGAGTGGCTGGTGAGATTGAAGGAGGCCGTCCACTCGGTCGCGGCGGAGTAGCGGCCTCCTGACGGGTTACCAGGTAATCCGTGCTTCGTAGCGGTCGGAGCCACCCGCGCGATCATTGATCTGGAGGTGGAGCGTGAAGTTGTTCTGCCGTGACGGCTGCTCGATGACCATAATCTCTGACCGGCCATCGCGCTTCTCGATGTAACAT
>JBEGMZ010000468.1:0-4094 GCA_041182745.1 Acidobacteriota bacterium | reverse complement strand
CCCAACCATTGACGTATCTCATCCCGAACGCGGCGAAAGCAGGCAACCGTTTCGGAAGGAGTAGCGGCACCGGGTGCCGGGGGATCTTCGAAGCTCTGATGAATCCGTTCCGCGTCACCAGGGAAGACCGGACAGGTCTCCCGTGCGTTGTCGCAGACGGTGATGAGGTAATCGAATCGCTGGCCGATGAACTCTTCGACCGATTTTGATCGGTGGCCGGTGATGTCAATACCTATCTCGCCCATGACTTCGATGGCTTCCGGACGGACACTGCCCGGGCTGACGCCAGCGCTCTCGACCTCGAACTGATCACCTCCATCGTGACGGAGAAGACCCTCGGCCATTTGACTGCGGGCGGAATTTCCCGTGCAGAGGATCAGAACACGCCACCTCTCTTTCATCGCACTCACCTCCTGATTGGTAGGAACTGATCAACTTTGAGTCTCACGGCAATGGGAGAGGCTCGGGACCCGGTATGACGCCCACCGGGCGACTCAGCCACGATCAAACACAAGTATCATCTGGCGACTCTTCTCACCAAACTCTCGGCGGCGGGTAATTCGCAGCCTTTTTCCCCCATCGATCAGTTCCCAGAATTCGGTGGTGATCAGGGTTACTGGAGCATTCTCGTGGTCTCCGGAGATTGTCGATTTAAGTTCGAGCTGTTGACCTTTGGCGAGGATACGAGCTTCAAGCTCTAAGGTTCCGGCAATGGGGCGGGAGACCTCGGCAGTAGAACTGGTTCCATCCAACCGGTAGGTCAGGGGCTGAGCCGGCTGGGTGCGACCGCGAATCGTGACCTGCTCTTCGATGGTCAGCTCGCGGCTGTTCTGGGAGACCTCAAGGGCGTAGTGGGCACCGGCAAGTCCACCTGTCAGATCCTCGCTTCGATCACGGTTGAGCTGCCACCGCCCGGCGAAACCAGCTATCTGGCCGGGAAGAGGAGCCGGCCAGATAAGCGCAAAGGAGATTAGCAGGTTGAGTGCCAGCATGCCACATTTCAGGGAGTCCCTGTCGGGGAGGAGACTGCAACCTGATCCTGTTTGAACCCGAGGTTGTTGACCACCGACTCCGGCAGTTTGTAGATTTCAGGCCGGCCTTCGACCCGGGCGTAGGTGCTGTTCTCCTGGGGTTGAGAGTACCTGACAATCGTGACCCGGCCGGAGTTGTCGGTGATTCGCGCTTCGACCAATGGCTTGGCGAGGGCGGCAACGATCTTCGGCGCTGGTTTCTCGATGATTTCTGTTGCTCGGGTCTCGAATGGATCGAGCATAAAGAAGGTTGACGCTTCAAGTCCCTTCAGATCAGCCGGGGTTACGATCAACCACTTACCTTCATTGTTTCGCTCGGCAACCAGCGTCAGGTTGGCGTTACGAATCTGAACGTTCTTTAGTTCGTCACGATTAAATCGGACGACGACCTTGCTCTTGAGTGGGGAAGGACCGGAGGCGACTCGGTCGCGGAACGCCGCGTTTACTTTATAGATCTGTGGACGATCCGAGACCTTCGCGAAGTAGTCATCGCCAGCCTTCTCTCCGATCGTTATGACACGCTCACCTCCAGCGGACAACCTGGCCGTCAGGCTGAGCTTTGGCGCGGCCAGCCCGTACCTGGCGGCTTCTGCGTCGTTCTCACTCACAATATCGGTCGCTTCGGCTGTGGTCAGGCTCGAGATGAGGCTCGATACCTCAGATTCATCGGTCTCAGCAGCGGTTGGGGCGGTGAAGCTCCAGGCATCGTCCTTGCGCGCAATCTCAAAGCTGCCACCAGGGCCCACAAACCTGAGAGTGGCAAGATCGGTCGACGTTCCACCAAGCAGCGTTCGATCTCGAAACTCGTTCAACTTCCGACCGGCGCTGGTCAGAATCGTCGGGCTGATCATAACGACCTTGGGACCACCGTCGATCCGCGCGTAAGCGGCCGTCCCGATCACATCCTTCTCGCCAAGCTCGATCACGCGTGACTGGCCGCTTTTGAGCTTAATCTCAATCCGCAGAGCAGGGGTGGCGAGCCCATACGATTTCAGATCATCCGGCGTGGCAGGAGTGAATTCGCGCTCGATCGTCAAGCCTGACAGATCGCTCAGCAGCGATCTGATTGGTGATTCACCCGCCCGATCGGTCAGCGGTTCAGTGATCGCCCATTTGTCACCTTCGCCACTCATTCTGATGGTTTCACTTTCGCGTCTGATCTCGACGTTCGTGATATCCTCCTGCTTGACCTCCCAGGCCGGTTTTGAGGCCTCGGTCTCCGAACCTTCATCACGCGGCTTACCGGGTTTGTACTCGAGATAGTAGACCGCGGTGCCAAGCACCGCAGCCAGGATAACCAGAATTAGCGTACTCCGTTTCATAGTCCTGTTGTCTGAAAGTGATGAAATAGGCGAGGCCGCGATCCGTTGGCGGCCTCGCCTCTCAAGTCTGATCGGTGGCTAGCGGCGCTTCCACCAGACAGCTGCGCCGGTACCAATCACCGCGAGCGGGATAGCCAGAACGATCAGCAGGAAAAGCGATCGTTGCTCACCCTCGGTCATCGTCACTGAGCGGTTGGTGGCGCTCTTTGGGCGGATCGAAATCAGATCCTCTTCCTGGGCCAGCCAGTTGATCGTATTGAGAAAGAGATCGCCGTTGCCAGCCAGTCGAGCGTAGTTGTTATCAGCAAAGTTTGAATCGCCAATTACAACCAGCCGCGCCTCCTTCTCGCCGACGGTTCTGGTGGTGGTGATGCCAAGAGTGACCGGGCCCTCCTTGTCCTGCCCCTCATCGAACCTGGCATTGTCGCCCTTGACCGTAGTCTCCCCCCAGCTCCGCTCGGAGGTCTTGAGAAGCTCAACCTGGGTCAGATCATTTCGATCCCCAGAGGTCTTACTCACCGAACGCGCGAGAGGGAAGAAGGTCGCGGTGCGCTTCATATCGCGGGTGATTGGATGGTCACCATACTCCCCAACCAGCGGAACCGCTGGTCCGGTGCCAAAGAGTCGACCAACTCCGCTCACATCGACTACGGTGTCGTTGCCAACCTCGATATTCCACGACGCAAGCAGCCCCGACAGGCCGGGGTCGGTATTTGGGTCGAGCTGGATAAGCGCCTTTCCACCCTCGTCGAGGAACTTCCCAACCATCGTGGCCTCGGCTGGAATAAGCGCGCTCTTCGGACCGCTCAGGACGACGACTGAGCAGTCAGCCGGAACCTGGTTCTCGGTGATGAGATTGATCGACTTTGTCTGATAGTTCTCATTCTGGAGCGCCTTGTTGATCGACTGATAGCCTTCAGCCTCTCCATCGGAGATGTCATTCTCCCCGTGTCCGGTGACGAAGCAGACGGTCTTCAGCTGGTCACGGGTAACCTTCATAATCGAGTTGATGAGGTCCTGCTCGGTTGTGCCTGTCGGACGCTCGACCCGCTCCCCGGATGAGATCACGGTCTCACCCATTCGCTGCACGCTGAACTGCCGTGCGACTTCGGGCTTCTCCTGCGGGTCGATACGCTCGTAGGTGATCCGTCGGGTCTGAGTCTTGAAATTGGCGACCTCGTCGCTGAGGGTCTGATCCTCCGCCTTGTCAAATTTGATGATCCGTACATCTTTCTGGAGGCCGGTCAGAATCTTCTTCGACTGATCGGAGAGAGTGTAGATCCCCTCCGGTGTCAGGTCGAAGCGTTTGTGGTAGCGATAGCCGAGGTAGTTTAGTACGCCGAGAATCGCAACCACCGCGATCACAAGCAGCCCGAGGTTGGCTCCGGCGCGTCCGGAGCGACCCCGGAAGAAGTTAACAATGCCACGAAGGTTCAGTGTCAGCGATCCGAGCAGCAATGCTACCCCGACCGACACCATTGTGATGCTGACCCATCCCCAGACCCCCTCGATGTTCTGCCGAACCAGCCCGGAGATAGTCACCGCCAGGCCAACCAAGCCGGCAAGACCACTGTATTCCTTGAGTTTGTCGTTCATATCCTTGCTCTCCTGGTTCTCCGTTTAGGCGCGTCTCCAGCGCATCGATTCGATGATTCTCAGGGTCAGGAAAAGCCCGAGCACAGTTACCGAAAGGTAGAAGACGATGCTTGAAGTGTCGATCACCCCCTGCGCGAATGTCTCG
>JBEGMZ010000467.1:0-2609 GCA_041182745.1 Acidobacteriota bacterium | reverse complement strand
CTGCCGAATCGCTGGACGTCCCCTCCGGCGCGAGGCTGGCCACCGGCGGTTGTGAGGTGAGCTGACCTGAATCGTCGCTCTCGGCGTTCCCGACCCGAGACTCAAGATAGTTGAAGAAGTTCTCCTCGACCGCCTGCCGACAGAAGAAGAGCGTGTTGACCTTTCGACCACGGTGATTGCGTTTGTCGTACTGATCGAACGTCTGATTGATCGCACGCAGGACGAGGTGGAGAGGAATTCCGCGCTGCTTCCACGTCTCCATCAGCGACCAGTCAAGCGTAGAGACCATAAGATGGCTCCCGCGACGGCGGACAAACTCATCTTCAATTTCAGTGAAGTAGTCGAAGTAGTTCATTTCTCGGGGGTAATTGGACGCAGACTGGTGACATCGCCGGCAACAATCGTGCAGATCGCGCCGTCTGCCGTGCGCAAACGGAGTGCCCCACCCGGCGTGAGCCCGGCGGTCACTCCTCGCATGAGGCCGGTATCAAGGCTCACAGCCACCTCGCGGTCAAAGCCATATGTTGATAAATCCAGCCATCGGTTCAGGATCATTTCGACCGCCCCCTCCCGCCAGTGATGGTACCACTCACTCAGTCGCTCCAGCAGCCGGTCACGGACAGCGTCGGGGCGCGTCTCGCTGCCAAGTTCACCCAGCAGCGAGGTCGCTCTGCCTTCGAGATCGGCCGGAAAGGTGCGCTGGTTGAGGTTGACACCGATGCCGACAATTACCCGTGGCGATTGAAGGCCGGTTGAACCGGCTCCGGTGAGCCCGCTCGTTTCAACCAGGATACCGGATATTTTCTTTCCGTCAACGAGGATATCATTCGGCCACTTGATATCGATCGCATCAAGCCCAAGACCGATCAGTGTCTCGGCGACAGCTATTCCCGCTACCAGTGAGAGCAATGGGGTATCGGCAAGGCGATCGGTTGGTCGGAGCAGCACCGAGAGGTAGAGACCCTCGCCCGGGGCTGAGTACCAGACGCGCTGCTGGCGTCCCCGGCCGGCGGTCTGACTGTCGGCCGTTACACAAGTCCACTCCGGGGCATTGACCAGCGATCTGAGATAGGTGTTGGTTGAATCAACGACCGGAAGATGAAGAAGATTTAGAACCATAAAAATTGGAAGGAGGAGCGGGTACTTTCTGGTGCCGACGCGCCGCAGGCTTCTTTCTGCATTACCCACTCAGCTATATCTTGAGATCACGTGTTAAAATCTTTCATTAAGGCCAACCCGACTCTTCCGTTCAAAGTGGTTTTGATATCACAAAGACCGGGCAGATACAAACCGGGCAGATACAATAAGACCGATCTTCAATCACCCAGGCCTGATGATTTCTGACCGGGCAATCACATTTTCCAGCCAGCCAACTTCGCTGCCACGTGGCTTCGGGTGCGATCTCTCTGACGAGACCGAACGGATTACGGTTTGCCTTGCATGAAGGCACGAAGGGTGGTCCACCACGTCAATCTTTCTTCAAGCCGATAATGCGATCAATAATTGGAAGGCACTCTCGATCCATAATGCGATTGCTCGGTGATTTCTGATATATTTTTGCGTGGGGCCTGATCGATTCAAGGTAGAGTTGGCGGCGGTGTCTTGCTCTCCAATGGGGTCAATCTTCGGAGTCTGATGAGAAAGAAGAGAGAGTCGTATCCTGACGTGCTGGAGATCGAATACCGGTTGGCAGATCTGCCGTCGTCGCAGCATCGGGCCGGGCTGGCCGGGCTTGTCCTGATGACCAGCTGGATCAAAGAGGAGTATGTCTCGCGCGGAATTTGTGATGTCGAGATCGGTGTGAGCAGTGTGGTCTTCTATGTTGACCAGCTGGGCCTGTCGGAGCTTTTCAATGGACTCTACGCTGCATCGCGAGAGGAGCAGTCGCGGCCGCGCCCGATGAGAAGTCTTCGCACACGGGAGATTTTGCCACCACTGCGCGAGGAGATGCGAGTGGTCTCCGATCCGGTGACCGGACTGTCGGTCAGAACAAAGGTCTTTGTGTATGAGACGATTGTCCCGCAGGGAGCGTTTCTGGCTGAGCTTGATCCATCAGGTGATGAGGAGAATGGGCTCTGGATAAGGCTCTGGCGCGAGGTTGCCTGGACGATTCTTCGGGCCGTGCCGGCAACCCGCAGACCGTTTGAAGCACGGGCGAACGATGAGCCGGTCACTGACTCCCTCGCTGTCTGGAGTGATCTGTGCCGCGGTTGGGAGCACGCGATTCAGCTGTCGGGGACCTGCTATCTTGGCGCCCAGAGCCTGTCAGCGGAGCGGATTCCTTTTATGGATCTGGCACGGTTCCGATTTCTGCTCAATTTCTGGCCACTTGTCGCCCAGATGTATGTTCCAGCGGTTCACGATGCGGCTGATGATATCGATTTTAGAGGATTTGTGATTGCGATTCCTGACGTCAGGGATCTGGTGCGGTTCAAGGAACACTTTTCGGGTATGCTGCTTGCGAGGGGAGTGGCGCTTTACCGGCCGCGGCAGTATCGTCCCGAGGAGGCGGTGATCGGGATGATTGAAGAGGCTGGGCTTGATCTCCTCTGGCGGCTCCAGCGACAGCTTAACGGCGCAACGACACCGGTTTTGGCAGAGAAAGTTCT
>JBEGMZ010000466.1:0-4683 GCA_041182745.1 Acidobacteriota bacterium | reverse complement strand
TTGTTGTTCTAATTGTTGTTCTAATTGTTGTTCTAATTGTTGTTCTAATTGACTTGAGCCAGATGTCGCGTCGGTGGCGTCAATCCCCCATCAAAAGCTGAGGAACAGACCCGCGCGATTGAACCAGCAAGGTTAACGGCAAGAGTAGCCTTCCTAACTTTACCATTATTGCCTCGGATTTCCAGTCTTAATATCTATCAATACCCAGGAATTCATAATACCCGGGGACTCAGATTTTTGTGTGGGGATAGCGGCAAGGGCCTCAAGGCCTGCCAGCCATCAAATGCGACCCCACTGACAGAAACAGCCGCCAGAGGAGCTCCGGCGGCTGTTTCTGTCACTATTAATCTGCCAGGTCAACACCTCACGGATCGGCCAGCGGGCAGAAGATACCTCTCGTCGCCGTAATGTTATTGACCAGTTCAAGCTGGTTGGCAATCTGCCTTATCTGGGTAATCGTGCCAGTACTGTAGATCAGACGCGCCTGATTCATCATATCGATGACACGCGGGTTGTTCGGCAGTCTGACCATCATATTGGGTCCGTTAAAGAAGCAGTTCGCTCGATTGTAGATTGAGAGCGGGTAACTGAGCGTGTTCAACTGAGCTACCACGTACTGTCCATTAAGTTTCTGCTGCGGAGTATCCATGTTGCTCAGCGCGTCGACAATCTCCTGATCGCTGAGCGCTCCACGGTTTGCCGAGAGCAGGAAGATCGATCCGACCCCGCCTATCCGACTGTAGAGCTGCAATCGGAGCCTGTCATAGAGAAGCCAGACCTCGGCATCGTTGTAACAGGCCGGTACGCAGGTCGTCGTTGACGGCGGAAGACCATCAAGGAAGATATTGTTCTCGCTCAATTCACCGGCGTCGAGAACCGCGAGGATGGTATTGAATCCGGAACTGGTATTGCCCGGGCCGGGAATTATTCCGGTGTCGATGTAGTTTGCGAGATTGGTCTGAACTACCCGGTAGTTGCCGGCGGCAAGGCCGGTAAATCTATACTCACCAGTCTGAGTGGTGAGGGTCGTGGCAATCGGCGTGCTTCCACCATTGAGAAGCGCGACCGTCACCCCGCCAAGACCGTTCTCGCCAACGTCGATCCGTCCATTGGCATTGGCATCATTGATGACCCGACCACTGATTGTCGCTCCAGATGTCGGGGCGAATGGGATGTAGCCAACGCCATCTATCTCCGCCTCATCACTCTGGGCAATGTTACCAGGAATCTTCCCGGTACTGTCGGCAATAAAGAACTTTGAATCGCGGGTTCGGTTGGCATAGACCGCGACATATTTGACTGGTGACGTAAACTCCCACTGCGAGGAGAAGTCCTCTCCCTCCTGCAGCGAGACGGTTGAACCTGCCGGCGGAGTACCAAGCGGACTCACTCCGTTGAAGTCCTTGTAACCGTCGGCAATCAGATACTTCAGACTCCCGCGAACCCACTTACCATTGGCTGGCAGGGTTCCGGTACCACCCACTCCGAAGTAGTCGATACTGCGGCTTGCCAGCTCCGCTTCAATCGGATCATTGGTACCGAAGACTGTAAACTCACACGCCTCAAGGACGATGTTGCCCAGCCCGCCCTGCGGAGGGTTCGGGCGGTTCGGCCCATAACCTGGCACCTCCGGATCGAAGAGGTGATCGATCGAGGTAAAGACGGTCACCTCCTTTGTCTGGGTATTGTCAGAAGCCTGTCCAACCAGCCAGACAAATGGATACTTACCCGGGTGAACAAACCGGAAGTTGGGATTCTTTATCAGCCCTCCGATCAGCACCTGGTTGGCCGGGTTCAGGCTATCCCGATCGCCGATCTCAGTTCCGGCCTGCTGAATGCCGAAAGCGTTCAGATTCTCAAAATCGTACCGATCGTTGAACCCATTACCCGTGTCCCCCGCGAGTGAACCAACCTGTGGCACGTTTGACGCGAAGAAGTAGGTCAGGGTCGCCGTCTGGAATCCACTATCAACGACACCTGCCTTGGTGGGCAGGGTAAACTGCCCGACCGGGCTGTCGTACGTGATGTCCTGAACCAACTGGCCATAAGTGGTCGATACAAACCACCAGCCGGATACGCATATCCCCAGTGCAATTAGTGCCAGGAATAGTCTGTGTCTGGGTTTCAATCTAACCTCCTGAATTTCCCTGCAAAACGATTTTTTTCAGGCACAAGACAACCTCATCAGAGCGTTCTGGTCAGAGCGTTCCGGTAAGATCCGAATCGGCAGCCGGTGTCCGGGCGGAGTCGGTCCCGGATCGACCCCGTAACTCACTCAACATCCTCAAAATCGATTCGCCTCAATATCGATCAATCGACGAATACGACAGATCCGTTATTAGCGCGAAGGCAGAAGACAAAGCGTTGTCGGGACTCGGCGAGCGCGGAGCGAAGAGCAGGATCGGGAGCAGAGCCACCCTCCCTGCGATGGTCGGTCGGCGAAGACCCGCACCTCACGGCTTCTGTCATAATTATCGAATCGAGATGTACAAATATCTGTTAACCGTGCAACACGGGGGGCGAAACGATCGAGGGCGATACGGTCTTCCGGGGTGACTACGGGGGGATTCACCGGGGGAGTATTAGAAACAAGGGCTTGACCAGCAGACTGACGAGCTCGAACGAGGAACGATGGAGACCAGCCAGATCCCACAAAAGTAACCAGATCCGGACCCAACGAAGAGCAATCTCGGAGGATCGACCTGATCGGATAACCGGGGCACAGAGCTGGAGACGGGGAGCCCGATCTGGTAAAACCAGCCGTAGTCGGTGGAGTCACTCAGTAGTGCCACCTGAGGCAGTGATATCACCGGAGACACTCTCTGGCCAGTGAAGGCTGGTCACGGGGCAGTGATCAAGCGATCGCAAGTATACACATCCGTCCGGAGCCGATCAACCGGATTAATCATCCACAAGATTAAAGTTCAGATTGCCAACCGGCACCGAACCAGAGACGAGCAATCACCGAAGATCGAACGAATAGTCTGCCAGCAATCTGGCGCCCGATTCAGTCAACTGTTAATGGCAACCGAAACGGAGCGTTCTAATTTCTTGTGAAATGTCTGTATCGGGAGGGACAACGCTTGTTTCAACCTGTCGGAAGTCACTATTATGTTGTATGGTCGAAATTTGCGCTCGCGAATAGAACTCCTCGTTGGAGGTTCTGTCCGCATCCAGGCGGAGGGCGCGACCTGGGATCGATTTTATGAGTCCCGATCTCGAACCGGGAACATCGAGGCTCGCATCTTCGTAACAGGGTGCAGTGATCCGTCACGCGACCGCTTCCAACCTGTCGGCTGGTTCCGATATTCCAGCGGTCTGTCGTCGGTGTCGGGAAGACGGTTCAGAGAAGAACTGGAGAGTACAGAAAAAAATGGTCAAAGCGCATCGATCTGAAGCGCGTCGATCTGAAGTCAAGACCCGGAGGAGGGAGCAGCGCCCATGGCGTTAACACGAAAGAAGAAGATCATCATCGGCTCGATCGCGACACTGGTCATCCTTGCGATTGGAGTAGGAACATTTCTGGCCCGGCGACAGGATCTGCCGGAGGTGCAGATCGCCAAGGTCGAGCGGCGTGAGCTGCTTGAATCGAAGGTGACCTCGAACGGGGAGGTTCGACCGATTCAGTTCATCAATCTGACCGCCGAGGTCTCGGGGCGCGTGACTGACGTCTTCGTCAAGGAGGGCGACCAGGTCGTTAAGGGGAAGCCGCTGCTGCGAGTCGATCCGACCCAGCTTGCCTCATCGACGGCCATTCAGGAGGCGGCGCTGCGTGCAACCCAGGCCGATGTGCAGAACTCGGCCGCAGCCCTCAACGCAGTCGAGAACGCCGTCAACACTTCGCGGGCCGCCCTGGTCTCAGCCCAGGCCGACTTTGAACGTGCCACCGCCGAGCGGAACAACGCCCAGATCGAACTGAAACGAAGCACCGATCTGCTCGAAGCAGGGATCACCGCCCGCTCGAGCTACGATACAGCCAAGCTGCGGTTCGACTCGGCGACGGCCTCGCTCAATGCGGCAAAGGCCCGGGTCGATCAGGCCGAGGTTCAGTTGAAGGATGCCCAGATCCGGGTCCGTCAGTCGCAGGCACAGTTCAACGTGTCGCAGGCTCGGGTTTCGCAACAGAGGGCGAGTCTCGAGCAGCAGTCGGATCTGTTGCGGCGCACCACTCAGTACGCCTCGATCAACGGGGTGGTTGTCGGGCCGATAGTCCAGGTTGGAACCTTTGCCATCGCCAACTTTCAATCGACGCCGCTGCTGATCATCGCCGATATGTCGGTGATCAACGTTGAGGTGCGGGTCGATGAGACCGACATCGCCAATGTCGCCGTTGGGCAGAAGGCGAAGGTCAAGGTCGATGCGCTCGGTGAACGGGAGATTGAGGGCGAGGTGGTGGAGAAGGCCGCCTCGGCCGTGACCCGGACAGGTCAGACGATCGCGCAGACAACCGTCGCTGGCTCGCAGGAGGCCAAGGACTTCAAAGTTGTCATCCGCCTGAGCAACCTGAACGATGAGGTGCGTGACCGGCTGCGTCCGGGAATGTCGGCCACCGCCGTCATCACCACCGACCGGCGCGAGAAGGTGATCAGCGTTCCGCTGCAGTCGCTGGTCGAGCGCGATCAGCCCGCCAGCGGTGGCGAGAAGCCCGTCCAGGGCACACCGCGAGACCGCAAACCCCAGAAG